>JAOZVH010000162.1 GCA_029938235.1 Bacteroidales bacterium | reverse complement strand
CACCAATTGCAATAAAATGAATTTTCATAATTTTGATTTAAAATAAAATTTCAAAAAAAAAAAATATTTTTTCAAAAATCGTCAAAAATTTTTAATATTTTAATTTCAAATTAAAAAAAAATTTTTTCAAAAAAACGTCAATTTTTTAATGATTTTTATAAAAAAAAATTTTTTTTCAAAAAAACGTCAATTTTTTAATGATTTTTATAAAAAAAAATTTTTTTCAAAATCGTCCAAAGTTTTATGTTTTTTAATTATTTTTAAGTAATATAATTATGAGCAAAAAATATGTATTTTTTGCTCATAATTATATTGATTTGAAAATTTTAAATTTATATTTTATAAACCTATAACTTTTAATCCCTGGTTAAAAACTACATCTACAGGAATATCTTTTAATTTATCTAAATCTGCTTGTAAATCTGCATCAATTTTACATTTTTCTTCCATTAATTTTGCAACTGCTTCATAATCTCCATCTCCTTGTAATTTTAAAATTATCACTGATAATTCATTCATTGCAGCTTGCATTTTTTCAAAATCAATACTGTAAGTTCCATCTTCTTTTTTAAAAAAAGCACCTTTTTCTTTGAAGAAATTAAAACGTAATAAATTAGCTTTCCCGTGAGAACTGGACGCACCAAAACGAATGGAACGAAAAATTCCAGCCATAAAAGTAACATAATTTGTCATTAAATCGCTATCTAATTCTTTCATCTCAACAAGCTTGGTAACCATATAAAGACCAAGTATATCAGCTTTTCCTTCTTCTAAAGTAGAATATTTTTCTTTTAAAACCTCTCTAACTTTTCCTTTTCCATTTATAGTTTCTTTTATTCCCAAGCCGTGAGCAACTTCGTGAAACATAGTATTTGAAAAGAATGCATCAAAATTTATATATTTTCTTTGCTCTTCCGAAATTAAAACCTTAGAAATTGGCATAAGAATATTATCAAATTTCGCTCTCATAGTATTTTTTAATTGTAATCTTCGGCTACCTAAACTGAGATGAATTCTTTCGTCATTCGGCAAATTTATTGCAATGGTTTTTCCTCCGGCATTACAATCTCCAGCATAATAAATTACATCATAAGCATTTAATTGAGAATTTTTTCCCGGAACTTCTTTTTTATATTCTTCCGGAACAGGAAGAGCTTTTTGTAAAGCCGGAAGTAAAGCAGCATATTTTTTCAAACGTTCACTCCATTTCTTATCTTTTATAAGTATAAAAGCTTCATGTGCAGCTTTTTTACCAATTAAACCATCTTCATAATTTTCAATAGGTCCAACAACAAAATCTATAGTATTATTTTGCATTTCCATCCAAGCTTTATCGCTTTCAAAATATTCATCTGTCAAAAGCGCATTTGCTCTTAGTTTTAAATAATTTTTTAAACCTGGGTCTTCTGCAAGCTCAGCAGCTTTTTTCAACAAAATTACTGCCTTTTTAATTTCATTTTTGAATGCGATATGATAAGGAACATTTTCTAAACTACCATCTTTTTTTCTTATAATAATGCTATATTGACTATTTTTTCCTTTATCAGCAAAAGATTCAAATTCCTTTTTTGTCATATCCTTTGGATAAAAATTAGCACCTTTTGGCTTAGAACCAATTCCATCTAGAAAAACTTTATCTCCGTCTAATCTATCCCAAACACCGTAATTTATTTTTGTTAATTTTTTGGTAGATTCATCTTTTATTTTAGATAAAAGTTCTTCTTTATTTCCAAAAGACTCTTTCCAAAAAATATCATCCATAATTTCTGCTATTTCAAACAAAATAGGAAGCATTTTTTTTTCTTTCTCAGTAAGAATGCTTAAATCAGTTTTCAAATCAAAATGTACGTAATTATTAACTTTTACCTTATTTTCTTTCATTTGACTTGCAGAAACGGAAATTTTTAATTCTTCTTTTTTCACTTCTTTTTTTTCTTCTTTACAAGAAAAAAAAATAAATGCAAAAGAAAAAATTGTAATAAATAACTTTTTATTCATAAGTTTTAATTTAAAAAAACAAATTTAATTTTTTTTTCAAATTTTTATAAAAAATAAATTTTATTTTATAAATTTTTATTTTTTTGCAATGAAATAAATTTAATTTTTTTATATTTTTTATGGAAATAATTTTATTATTTATTGGTTTAATTGCTGGAGTATTTTTTTCAAATTTATATTTTAATAAAAAAAATAAAAATTTTAAATCAAAGTTTATAGAAAAAGATTTAAAATTTAAGAAGCTCAAGAAAAAAGAGAAGAATAAAAAAATAAAAGGTGAAAAAGGTAAATTGTTTGAATTATTTATAATTAAAAAATTTAATTTTGATTTTTTCAAATTAGAAAGATGGAATTCGGATAATTTTTTTATTGATTCTAATGATAAAAAAATTTATCCTAATGATTCGCACTATCCTGATCTTGAATTAATTTTTTCAATTAATTCAAAAAATATTGAGCAAAGTATTGCAATTGAATGTAAATGGAGAAAATCGCTTTTTCAAGAAGGTGTTTGTTGGTGTAAAACATATCAGTTTGAAAATTATAAAAAATTTCAAAATAAAAGACAAATACCTGTTTTTCTCGTCATTGGAATTGGAGGCGAACCAAGTTTGCCAAAAGAATTATTTATTATTCCTATAATAAATATTAATTCTTCTAATTCTAAGGAAATAATTATAAAAAATAAAAGAAATCAATTTATTCATAAAAATTTTTTAATGAAATTTAGAAAGAATATCAGAGATAATTTTTTCTTTAATTCAGAAAATAATAATTTAAGCTAATGAAAAAAAACATCAAATTAAGTTTTATAATGGCTTTTTTAATAACCATAGCAGCGGTTATTTATCAAAGAAAAACAGGACCAACTTACCCAAAAAAGATAGATGTAGAAATAGAAAATAAAATTTATAATTTAAAATTTATTCGTTCTTTTGGTGGTGATGGCGATGCTGAAATAAATTTAGAAATTCCTAATAAAAACGTAATTGGGAATATTTTTTATAAAAAATATCCTTCTAATAAAGGTGAAAATTTTAAAAAAATTGATTTTTTAAGAGAAAAAAATTTTTTAAAAGCAAAACTTCCACATCAAAAACCTGCGGGCAAATTAATTTATTTTGTTGTTTTGAAGTCAGAAAATAAAGAATTTTCTTTATTAAAAGATGAACCAGCTATTATTAGATTTAAAGGCGAAGTTCCTGCTTTAATATTAATACCGCATATTTTATTTATGTTTCTTGCTATATTTTTATCTAATTTATCTGGAATGTTGGCATTTTTTAAAAATGATGATTTTAAAAAATATAGTATTTTAACGGTTGTTTTTTTATTTATAGGAGGAATTATTCTCGGACCAGTGGTTCAAAAATATGCTTTCGACGAATTTTGGACAGGAATACCTTTTGGCTGGGATCTGACTGATAACAAAACACTTCTATCATTTGTTTTCTGGTTAATTGCTTTGATTTTTAATTTTAAAAATAAAAGACGAGTCATTGTCATAATTGCTTCTGTTATTTTATTACTTGTTTATTCTATTCCTCATAGTTTGTATGGTTCAGAATTAAATCACGAAACTGGAGAAGTAATTCAAGGATAATTAAATCATTAAAAGTTTTTATTGAAAAAAATTTTTTGAAAAAATGCTAAATTTTTTATAATTTTAAAAATATTAAAAATTTAAAATTTAATCTTTTTATAAATATTTATATGTAACATTTTAATCTTTATGTCGTATCTATATTTATAGATGAATGAATTAGAAAATGGTTTTAAAATTTTAGAACTCGTTGAAAAGTGTAAAAAAAACGACGAGAGATCTCAATTGAAAATTTATAAAATGTTTTATAAAGCAATGTATAACACAAGTTTAAGAATTTTAAAGGACAAATTTAAGTCAGAAGATAATATGCAAATTTCTTTCTTAAAAGCATTTGATAAAATTCATACTTATGATAAAAAACTAAGCTTTGCTGGATGGTTGAAAAAAATTGTTATAAATAATGCATTGGATAATTTGAAAAAAAAAGAATTTATTTTCGAAGAATTAAACGAAAGAAATATTAAAAAATATTATGATTTTTCAGAAATAAATATTCAAATGGAAAATGAAAAAAATGTTAAAAATAAAACATTAAAAATAAAAAAAGCAATTATGGGACTTTCTGATAAATACAGAACAATTTTGTCTTTATATTTAATAGAAGGCTACGACCATCAAGAAATCTGTTCAATTTTAAAAATCTCTCATTCTAATTCAAGAACTTTATTTTTCAGAGCTAAAAAAAAATTAAAAAATTTTTATGAAAAATTTAATAAAAAACAATAAAAATTTTTTTGATGATGAAGAACCGTCAAAAGAGCATTTAAAAAATTTTAAAAAATTATTGGGAAAAGATAAAAAAATATTCAATTTTTTTATTTTGAAAATTGCAAGCATTATAATAATTTTTATTTTTATTTCTTTTTTTGTGATTTTGCAAAATGAAGAAAATGATAAAAAAATTTTGCATTTAAAAGATATTTCTCATGAATATGAAGAAATGGAATTTTATTTTGCAAAACAAATAGATGAAAAATTTTCATATTTGAATAAGTTTTCAGAAGAAGAGAGAAAAAAAAGATTAGAACTTATAAAAAAAGAGTTTAAAAATCTTGATGAATTTTATGAAATTCTGCAGAAAGATCTAGCGGAAAATTCCAAATGTGAGAAAATTATAGATGCTATGATTCAACATTATATAATAAAATTAAAAATTATTGACAATGTTTTAAAAATTAAAAAAAATTAAAAAATAAGGAAATGAAAAAAATGAAATTTAAATTTGCTTTTATTTTATTAATAATTTTTTCTTCATTTTGCTTAAATATTTTTGCAAATAATGAAGGAAAAGATCTAGTAAAAACTTATCACTCTGAATATGCTGTGGATAAGAGTACTGTTTTGATAATGGTCAACAAATATGGTGATGTTGATATACAAGACTGGGAGGAAAAAAAATTATCCATTGATGTTGTGGTGAAAGTTAATAATAAAAATAATAGGAAAGCCGAAAAAATTTTTGAAAAAATTGATATTCAATTTTTCCAAAAGGGAAATGAAATTTCTGCAATTACGAAAATTCAAGGAAATATTAATGGTGATTTTAGCATTAATTACACTGTAAAAATGCCAAAATATGTAAATGTCGATTTAAAAAATAAATTTGGTAGCATATTTATTAGTGAATTGACAGGAAATGTAAAAATAAATTTGAAATATGGTAATTTAAAAATTAAAAAACTTCTTAACGAAAAAGAAGAAAATTACAGTGATATTTCATTAGGTTTTTCAGATTGCAAAATTGACCTATGCAAAAATGCTAATTTAGATATTAAATATTCAAATTTTTCTGTAGAAAAAAGCGGTATTTTAAATATAGACAGTAAATTTTCCAAATTTAAAATAGAAAAAGCAAATATTGTTATTTCTAAAGCAAAACACGATACTTATAATTTAGAGGAAGTAAATAATTTTGTTTCTGTTGGAAAATTTACCTCTTATAAGATTGAAAATTTATATAAAAAATTAGATATAGATTCTAAACATGGAAATTTAAAAGTTAAAAATGTTTCTGAAGATTTTCAAAATATTAATGTAAATTGTAAATATTCCGACATTAAAATTGGCATGAATAAAAACTCAAATTATCATATGGAAGCAGATTTAGATTATTGCGGAATTGATTATAAAAAATCTGAAAATATAAAAGAAATAGAAGAAGCAAGCTCTTTGAAAGTTATTGGAAATATTGGGTCTGAAGAAAATCCAAATTCTAAGGTTAAAATTTATAGTAAATACGGTGATATTGATTTAGAATATTAAAATAAAAAAAATAAACTGTTTTAAAAAAAACAGTTTATTTTTTTTTATTTTAGTCCCATATTTTTTTTGTACTTGCTTCTCTTTGTCCTTCACCGTTCAACATCATTGAAAAAGGAGTGGAAGCACAATAATTACTCATAGAATTTAAACTAATATTATCTAATAAATCCCATTTACTATCTGTAACTCCATTGGAAAAATCATCATAAAAAATAATTTGATTTTCTTCATTTGATAATTTTACATCATCTATATAAAAAACATTTTTCCCTAATTCTGAAATATTTTCTTGTATAAATCTAAATTTAAAATCTGTCCCAGTTGCCTGTGGAAGCGAGATTTCTTCGCTAAAAATTTGAAAATAATTTACATCATCTTTTTCTATAATTCTTAAAGTTTGCCATCCGTCATCTTTCGTATAAAATTGAACTTTTAAATTATTATCTATTTCATCACCATCATTATTTTCTGAAATTATCGCATATTCTAATTTTAATGAAATTGGTAATTCCTCGATTATCCAGGTATCGCTCATTTCTGTTAGAGATGCTGTTCCAACACCAAACCAATTTATTGCTTTTAAACTTTCTATTTCTGCATTAATTTCAAAAGTTTTCGTACGTCCGGATTCACACCAAATTCCAAGATATTCGCCATTTTCTAAATTATGAATTGTAACTTTTGCATTAGTGTTGTTTGTAATTTCAATTTCTTTCATTTCAATTTCTTCATCAAGAACCCAAGTAGCATTATTTTGCATAATTACAAAAACTCTTCCTTCTTGCACAACTTCTATTTTTCCTGATTTTGTTAATGTTTTTGCTTCTAATTTATATTCACCTTCAGGAATATCAAAAGTATAACTTGCATTTTTTTCTAAATAAGAAAGTCCTGTAATTGAAACATTAGAAATTACAATTTCTTCTATAGGCTTACTATTGAAAACATCATTACTAACAAATATTTGTAAATCTTGATTTCTATCATTAGAAATATTTAATTTTCCTGCTCTGCCAACTGGACTATTTATATTAATTGGAACATTAATTTTTTTATTATCTCCATTTGCATTAATTACAACTCCAATAATATTTTCGTCCGAATCTTTTTCTATCCAACCAATTTCTTCTGCTCCTTGTGTATCACCTGGATCATCATACCAGTAACGATAATAAATTACATGATAACCGTATTCTATACCAATTTTTTTATTTTCTGTACCCGGAGATAAAGAAGTTATTTTAGAACCATTTTTGCTATTTAAAAAAACATCAACAGAATAAATTGCAGGAATATTATTTTCACTTTCTTCAGAATAATTGAAAGTCAGCGTTCCAGATGCTAAGCCTCCATTTTGTTTAATTATCCAGGTTGCACGTTTTTCGGCATTTGTTGTTATGTCCAAAACAACATCCCAACGACGAAATAATTTATCTTCTTCTGGTTTATTAATGTCTTCAACGTCTTCTTTTTTCCAAATTTTCAATATTTTCGCAAAACCATCATTTGGAACATATATTAAAAAACGAGATGAATCAGCAGGAATTTCTTTTAAAACTTTATCTTGATTGTACAAATATAAAATGCTACTCGTAGTATTTACAATATAAATATTTCCCTGTGCATCAGATTTATCACTTAAAGATATTGGAGCATCTGTGTCTTCCGTAACAACTTCAGTATAACTTCCAAAAGTCTCTTCTTCTTCGCAACTTGTAAATAAAATAGTAGAAAAAACAAATAAGATTATAATTAAATTTTTCATAATTTTAAATTTTCTAAAAAACGTAAAATATTATAAAAAAATATATTTTTTTGAAAAAAAATATATTTTGAAAAAAAATAAGGATTTTGTAAGAACAATATTTATTGTGAATTTATATTTTTATAAAATGAAAAAAATAAATTAAATTTTTTAAATTAAAAAAATATTAAAATTTTGCCGATTTTTGAAAAAAAATTTTTTTTTAATTATAAAAACATTAAAATTTTGCCGATTTTTTA
>JAOZVH010000161.1 GCA_029938235.1 Bacteroidales bacterium | reverse complement strand
AAAATTGGCATTTTTTTCAAAAAAATTTAGGTTTGTACAGGTTGAAAAATTTTTTTATTTTGAAATTGAAAAATATTGAAATTTTGGACGATTTTTGAAAAAATTTTTTTATTTATAATTAAAAAATATTAAAATTTTGGACGAATTATGAAAAAATTTTTTTTTTTGAAAAATGCCCAAAATTTTAACCTCTTCAAATAAATTAAAAAAATTTTCCAAAAAAAACAAATATTTTTTTTGGAAAATTGAAAATTTATAAGAAATTAATTTTTATATGGTTCTACATTCATATTATAAAATAAAAATGCCCATATATCAGAATATTCTTCAATAATTTTTTCAGTAGGTTTTCCTGCTCCATGTCCAGCATCTACCCCTATTCTAATGAACAAAGGATTTTTATTATTTTTATTTTTACTTTGTAATTCTGCAATATATTTAAAAGAATGTGCAGGAACAACTCTATCATCGTGGTCAGCAGTACTGACAAGAACTGCAGGATATTTTCCATTTTTCTTCACATTGTGAAGCGGTGAATAATTTTTTAAATATTCAAACATTTCTTTACTATCATCGCTTGTTCCATAATCTCCAGCCCAAGCCCAGCCAATGGTAAACTTTTGATAACGTAACATATCCATCACCCCAACAGCAGGTAAAGCAACTTTAAACAATTCTGGTCGTTGATTAGTAACAGCACCAACAAGTAAACCTCCATTAGAACCTCCTTGTATTGCAAGTTTTTCAGAAGAAGTATATTTTTCTTTTATTAAATATTCAGCAGCATAAATAAAATCATCAAAAACATTTTGTTTATGCATTTTCGTTCCATCTAAATGCCATTTCTCACCGTATTCTCCTCCGCCACGCAAATTTGCCATGACAAAAACTCCGCCATTTTCTAAAAATGCCAAACGAGTTACGCTAAAACTCGGAGTTAAACTAATATTAAAACCACCATAAGCATACAATAAAGTCGGATTGTTACCGTCCATTTTTAAACCTTTTTTATGGACAATAAACATTGGAACTTTTGTACCATCTTTACTCTTGTAAAAAATTTGTTTTGTCTCATAATTCTCAAAATCAAAATTTATTTTTGGTTTTTTATAGATTACAGATTTTCCTGTTTTAAAATCATATTTATAAATTATAGAAGGTACAGTAAAAGACGTAAAATTATAAAAAGCCATATTTTCACCTTTTAAATAAGAAAATCCTCCAACGGTTCCTATGGTTGGCAATTTTAATTTTGTTTTTAGATTTCCTTTTAAATCATAAATTTCAACTTTTGAATGTGCATCTTTCATATAATTTGCAATAATTTTACTTTCTTTTATATTGCAACTTTTTAAAACATTTTCTTTTTCTGGTAAAATTTCTTTCCAGTTTTTAATTTCAAGATTTTTAATGTCAACTTCAACAAGTTTATATTTTGGAGAATTGTCGTTTGTAAGAATATAAAATTTACCTTCCGAATGCTCCAGAACTTTATATTCATATTTGAAACCATCAGCAATTTTTACAAATTCAGAATTTTCTTTTTCTAAATCCTTAAAATAAACACTTTCGCCGTGAGTAGATTCTGTTTCAGACATTATCAAAAATTTTTCGTCATCTGTAACAGAAACATAATAATTTCTCATAGGAAATTTTTTGTTTTCATAAATTAATTTATCTTCTTTTTGTTCTGTTCCCAATTTGTGATAATAAACTTTATGAAATTCATTTTTCTTTGATAAAGCACTTCCTTCTGGTTTGTCGTAAGAGCTGTAGAAAAAACCATCTTTAAACCAAGAAATCCCAGAAAATTTTACCCATTTTATATGGTCTTTCAAAATTTTTCCAGTTTTCACTTCTTTAACAAAAATTTCGTTCCAGTCAGAACCACCGCGGGCAATAGAATAAGCAAGATATTTTATATCTTTTGTCAATTTTAAACCAGCAAGAGCAACAGTTCCATCTTTAGAAAGTTTATTTGGGTCTAATAAAACTTTTTCTTTTTTATTCAAATGATCTTGAATGTACAAAACACTTTGATTCTGTAAACCAGTATTTTTAAAGAAAAAATATTTTCCGCCTCTTTTGAAAGGTACAGAAAATTTTTCGTAATTCCAGACTTCTGTTAATCTGTCATTAATTTTTTTCCTAAAAGGTATTTTTTCCAAATAATCAAAAGTTACTTTATTCTGAGCTTTAACCCAATTTGCAGTTTCTTCAGACCTATCATCCTCCAACCATCTGTAATTATCTTTTACTTCGACACCAAAATATGTATCAACACTATCAACTTTTTTTGTTTCTGGATATTCAAAACTTGATTTTTTATTATCAAAAGAAACAAAAGTCAAAATTAAAATTGGCAAAATAAATTTTTTCATAATTCTAAAATTAAAAATTTTTGAATTCAAAATTAAAAAAAACATTTTAATAAAAAATTAAAAAATATTTTTTTTTAATATTAAATTTTTGGATGAATTTTAAAAAATTATTTTTAAATCAAAATATTAAAATTTTGGACGAATTTTGATTTTTTTTAAAAAAATGGCATTTTTTTAATATTATAAAATTTTTTTTTTGAAAAACGTCATTTTTTTTTAATAAAAAATTTTTCCAAAAAACGCCGAAATTTTATGCTTTTTAATTAAAAAATTTTAAAATTTAAAATTTCATTTAGACCTATGCCAACTAAGTTTTTTTCTATAAAAATTTCCATTTTTAAATTTTTTTTGAAAAAATCTGTTTCTCCTCCGGTAAAAATTATTTTTAAATCTTTATATTTTTCTAAAAAATTAGAAATATAAGTTTTCGTTTCAAATAAAAAACCATTCTGCACACCGCAAATAATTGCTGTTTCAGTCGTATTTCCAAATAACATACTAATTTTTTTTTTTGATAAAAAAGGTAGTTTTTTTGTGAAAAAATTTAACGCCTTAAATCTCATTTCCAAACCAAGAGAAATATTTCCACCAAGATATTGGTTTTTATTATTAATAAAATCAAAAGTTATTGCTGTTCCGCTGTCTATTATCAAAATATTTTTATTCGGAAAAATAAAATTTCCTCCAACAACAGCAGCTATCCTATCTTTTCCAAGACTTTCTTTTGTTTTATATAAATTTTGAATTGGTAAACTTGTTTTTTTATCAAGAAAAATAAATTTTTTAAAATTATTTCTAATAAATTCTAAAAATAAATTGTCAAAATTCACAACAGAAGACAAAATTAAATTTTTAATAAAAAAATTTTTTTTTAAATTTTGGACGTTTTTTTTAAAAAAAATTATACTTTCTAATTCTTTATTTAAAATAGAATTTTTATAAATTAATTTTTTATATCTATCAAAAACATAAAATTTCACAAAAGTATTTCCAGCGTCTATAATTAAATTCATTTTATTTGTTATTTATATTTAAATTTTCTATAAGATTTTGTTTTGAAATATTAAAAATATAAATAAAAATAGTAAAAAAAGCAATAAAAAAAGATAAAATTGTGCCTACTAAAAAAATATTTATATCAATATTTGTAGAATACGCAAAATTACTTAACCAAGTTTTTACAAAAAAATATGAAACAGTAATAGAAATTATATTAGAATATAAAATTAATTTTGCAAAATCCTTAGAAATTAAAATAAATAAATCAAAAATAGAAGCACCCATAACACGACGAATGCCAATTTCTTTTCTACGTCTTTCTATCATAAAAACAGATAAGGCAAGTAAACCCATAGAGGCAATTAATATAGCAAGAAATGAAAACCAAGCAAAAATTTTACCCAACCTTTCTTCATTTTGATATTTTTTATAATATTCTTTATCAAGAAATTTATGCTCAAATGGAAATTTTTTGGAAATATCCTCCCAAACTTTTTTTACATAAAAAATGCTTTTTTTTACATATTTTGATTTAATTTTTATGTTAGCTTTACTAAGCCATTTGTCGCACCAAACCATCATCAAAGGACTAATTTTTTGATGTAATGAATTGAAATTAAAATCTTTAACAACTCCAATGATCTCTGCTTCTCCCCAATAAGATGGTATTTTTTTACCAATGGGATTTTCTTTAAAACCAAAACTTTTTAAAGCTGTTTCATTTAAAATGCAAGAATATCTTTGTTTTTTTTCCATATTAATTTCGTCAAAAATATTATTTTCGTCAAAATTTCTACCTGCTTTTAATTTTATTCCGGCGACATTTATATAAGACGGATCAATAGGGAAAAATGAAAAAGAACATTCCTTTTTATTAATTTGCCAATTTTCCTGCCAAATAATTTCACTTTGTATTTGGTTAGAAAAACTTATACTTTCTACATAAATAGAACTTAAAATTTTTTCTTTTAATAATTTTTTTTTGAAAAAAATGTCTCTGCTTAAATTTAAAGTTAAAATATGATTTTTATCAAAACCTAAACTTTTATTCTTTAAAAAATTTAGCTGTTTAAAAACAAATAAAGTAGAAATAATTAAAATTATAGAAATGGAAAACTGGAAAATAATTAAAATTTTTCTAAATAAATTAGTAGATTTTAAAGTTTTAAATTCGTTTTTTAAAATGGAAATTATTTTAAAAGAGCTTAAATAAAAAGCTGGATAAATTCCAGATAATATTCCAAGTAAAATAATTCCAAGAAAAAAAGAACTCCAGCTGACAAATTGATTTATTAGAGTTAAATTAATATTTTTTTGAAAAAAATCGTTAAAATATGGCAATAAAATTTCTGTGGTTGAAATTGCTAAAAAAGAGGCAAAAAATGTAATTAAAATTGCCTCTGAAAGAAATTGAAAGATTAAATTTTTTTTACTTGCTCCGAAAACTTTTTTTATTGCGATTTCTTTTAATCTTATTGAAGCTCTTGCGTTTGTTAAATTAATGAAATTTATGCTTGCAATTATCAAAATAAATATCGCAATCAAAACAAAAACATAAATAAAAATTCCGTCATTATGCAAACAAGCCTTTTCAAAAGTAATATTATTACTAAAATAAATGTCTTTTAATGCTCGCAAATGAAATTCTGGTTTTTTATCTTTCCACATTGCAATTCCGTCGAAAAATAAATTTATTTTATTTTCCAATTCTTTTTTTTGATTTTTATTTTTTAATATTAAAAAAGTGTAATAATTCCATGAATCATACATTTCTAAAAATTTATCATAATTTGTAAATTTTTTTAATAAAATAAACGGTGCTATTGCTTGAATTTGAATGTGAGAATTTTTCACATCTTTTATAATTCCTGTAACAGTAAACTCTAATTTATCATCATATTTTATTATTTTTCCCATTGGGTTTTCATTTGCAAAAATTTTTTTTGATAAACTTTCTGTTAAAATTATAGAATATGGATCTTTTAAAGCTTTGTTTTTATTACCTTTTATAAAAGGTAAAGTAAAAATATCAAATAAACTATTCTCGCTGAGAATTAAATTATTTAATCTTATTATTTTGTTTTTATAAGATACAATTCCTGTTTCTCCAAAAAGTATGTCTATTCGTACAGAATTTTCAACTATTTTAGGAAAGGTTTCTTTTATCAAATCAGAATAAATTGTTCCGAGCATTGCCCATTCTTTATGCTCTACTCGAAAAATTCTTTTATATTTTTTATTAAATCTGTCAAAATTTATTTCATTTACAACAAATAAAAATATTAAAATAAAACTTGTTATTCCAATTGATAAACCCAAAATATTAACAAAAGAATAAACTTTATATCTTAAAATATTTCTAATAATTATTTTAAAAAAAATTAAAATATTGAAAAATTTTTTTTTGAAAAATTGCATTTCTTGAAATTTTTCAAATGTAAAAAAAAAAAAATATTTTTTGAAAAAAAAAAAATTCAATTTTAAATTAAAAAATATTAAAATTTTGGCGTTTTTTGGAAAAAATCTTTTGAATAATTTCAAATAAATATTGAAAAATTCGGCATTTTTTGAAAAATTTTTTGTTCTTGGAACATTTTGTGAAATATAAATTTTTTTTCATTAAAAAATAAGGTATTTTGATTCAAACGTCCACGATGATTTTGTCGCATCTCCCCATAAAACATTGATTATTAATATTTTAATAAAAACTTGAAATGAGGATTTTTAAAAAATATTTTGAAAAAACACAAATTTTTCACAATTTTATTATAAAAAAATTCTCACCACAAAAAGGTTCTATAGCCAAAATTTTTTTTTCAAAAATCGTTCAAAAATTTTAACATTTTTAAAATTAAAAAAATTTCGAAAATCGTCCAAAATTTCAATGTTTTTTATTTTGAAATAAAAAATATTTTTTCAAAAATCGTAAAAATTTTAATATTTTTAAAATTGAAAAATGTTTTTTAAAAATCGTCCAAAATTTCAAAAATTTTTAATTTCAAAAATTTTTTTTGAAATATTTAATATTTTTTCTTTTTAAATTTAAAAAATTAAATTAAATTTGCTAAAAATTCTGTAAAATGAAAAAAATTTATATATTTTATTTTTTTGTATTTGCTTTTTTTTCTTGTGAGACAAAAGTAGATTTAAATGATGATTGGCAAAGTATTCCTATAATTTATTCAATTTTAAATCAAGAAGATAGTATTTCTTATGTAAGAATTAATAAAGCTTTCATTGGTGATGAGAGTATTTATGTTATGGCGAAAGAAAGCGATTCTTTGATTTATGACCCATTAAAAGTTTCTGTAAAATTAGAAGAATGGAATAATAATAATTTAAAAAAAATAATAAACTTAGATTATACTTACGACATAAAAAAAGACAGTATTACAGAATATGGTGAATTTTCAATTTTTGGAAATGAAAAACATATAATTTATTTTACAAAAGAAAAACTAAGTTCTGATAATGAATATAGATTAAATATAGATATTGACGGAAAAAAAATTACAGCAAGTACTGTTTTAATAAACGACTTTGTTCTTTTAAAAAATTTTGAATCTCTCATAAAAAAAGTTAGTTTTTCCGGAGATGAATTTAAAATAGAATGGTTTTCCAACGAAAATGCTCGTATTTATGATTTAATAATTAGATTTAAATATTTTGAAATTACAGAAACTCATGATACAATTTATAAAACTTTCGAATGGCATGATAATAATTGGTTATCTAGATCTGATGCTATGAGAAATGATTTAAAAATGGCTTTAAGAATTTCATCTAATAATTTTTTCAATGAAATTATTAAACAAATTCCAGAAAAACCAGAAAACATAAAAAGCAGAGTTATAAAAAATGATGATGCATTAGATTTTATTTTTATTTCCGGAGGTGATGATTTAAATACTTATATAGAAATAAATAAACCTTCTTATGGTTTGATGCAAGATAAAAAAGATTTTACAAATATAAATAACGGTTATGGTTTATTTTCTTGTCGTTTCACTAAAATTATCAAAAGTAAAAGGTTAAATCCAGAAACTATTAGTTTAATAATAAATAAAGACGAAACAAAACATCTTGGTTTTAAAAGTGAAACAACAATAGAAAATTAAAAAAACGTTATATTATTTATAAAAAAAAATCAGAAAAACGCCAAAATTTTAATAATTTTAAATTAAAAAAAAAATTTTTTTTTAAATTCGTTCAAAATTTTAATAATTTTAAAATCAAAATAAAAAAAAATTTTTTTCAAAAATCGTCCAAAATTTCAACATATTTTATTTTCAAATTAAAAAAAATTTTTTTTCAAAAAACGTGAAAATTTTAATATTTTTTAATTTCAAAATAAAAAAAATTTTTTCAAATTCGTCCAAAATTTTAATATTTTTAATTTCAAAATTAAAAAATTTTTTTCAAAAAAACGTCCAAAATTTTAATATTTTTAATTTCAAAATTAAAAAATTTTTTTCAAAAAAACGTCCAAAATTT
>JAOZVH010000160.1 GCA_029938235.1 Bacteroidales bacterium | reverse complement strand
TCGCCCAAAATTTTAATGTTTTGTAATTTCAAAATAAAAATAAAAAATTTTTTTTCAAAAATTGTCCAAAATTTTAATAATTTTTAATTTAAAAATAAAAAAAATTTTTTCAAAAATCGTCCAAAATTTTAATAATTTTTAATTTAAAAATAAAAAAAAATTTCAAAAATCGTCCAAAATTTTAACATTTTTTATTTTTAAATTAAAAAAAAATTTTTTCAAAAATCGTTCAAAATTTTAATATTTTTATTTTGAAATAAAAAAATTTTTTTTCAAAAATTGTCCAAAATTTTAATGTTTTTTAATTTGAATTAAAAAAAATTTTTTTCAAAAATCGCCCAAAATTTTAATATTTTTTAATTGGAAATTAAAAAAGCATAAAAATTTTGCTGTTTTTGATAAAAAATTTATTTTTATTAAAATAAAATCATAAATAAATTACCAATTTTTGATAAAAAATTTATTTTTATTAAAATAAAATCATAAATAAATTGTCGATTTTTGAAAAAAAAATTTTTTTTATTAAAATAAAAATCATAAATAAATTGTCGATTTTTGAAAAAAAATTTTTTTTTAAATAAAAAAACATAAAAATTTTGCTGTTTTTAAGAAAAAGAATATTATAATTGTATTTTTCTAATAAAAAAATATTATGGAAAATAATAAAGTATTAAATTTGTACCCTATTGATTATCCTTTTGAAACATTAGTAAATCGTGTTAATAAAAAAAAACTAATTCTTGACCCTGATTTTCAAAGAAAATATAAATGGGATAAAGATGGAAATGAAAGATCTTCTAAATTTATAGAATCTTGTTTGATGAGAATACCTATACCTGCGTGTTATTTTGCAGAAAATCAAAATTCAGCTCATCTTGTTATTGACGGTGTACAGCGAATTACAACTATTAAAAGGTTTTTTAACAATGAATTTGAACTGGAAAACTTAACGGTGTTTAAAGAATTAGAAGGAAAAAGATTTGATGAAATTGGAAATTATAAAGATGAATTAGAAAATACTACGATGCGATGTATTATTTTAAGAAAAAACAATCCAAAAAGTATTGTAAATGAAATTTTTGCTAGATTAAATCAAGGAGCGGTAGAATTATCCAAACAAGAAATTAGACATGCTATTTATCCGGGAAATTTAAATAAATTATTGATAAAACTTTCTGAAGAAGAAATTATAGAAAAATTCGCTAAGGGGGAAAAAGGAAAAAAAGAAAAAAATAATAGAGAGGGAGAAGAAATAGTTTTACGTTTTTTTGCAATGCAAGATGATAAGTTAATTGATTATAAAAACAATTTATCAAAATATTTTGATAATTACATGGAAGAAAATCAAAATATGTCAGATGAGAAAATAAATAAAATGGAAAAAAAATTTAATGAAACTATGGAAAAATGTAAAACTGTTTTTGAAAAAAAAGTTTTTTTCTTTTACAAAGAACAAAAAACGCAAGGACAGAGACAAAGCTTGTTAATTTATGATTTGGTAATGTGGGGTTTTGGAAATTATGAAATAGACTTATTAAATAAAAATAAAGAAAAGATTAAAAAAGCTTTTGAAGATTTATGCAAAAATAATGATTTTAAAAAAATTACTTTCGGTGGACTTGCTGACAAAAGTGCTATATTAAAAAGAAGAAAATTGTGGAGCAATAGTTTAAAAAAAATTATAAATGAATAAAATAGAATATAAATCGAAATACAATAAACTTCTGAATAATTTATCTAAATTAATAGATGAAGCAAATGAACGTATAATTTATGAGCGAGATATTTTTTTTTCTGATAATGTAAATTTTTTATCAAAATCATTTATGGTAATGATGTGTACATATTTAGAATCTTATTTAAAAGATATTAGTATTTATATAATTAGTAAATACAATGAAAGATTAGAAAACATTTCTATACCGAGAAATATAATAAAATGGTCTTTAGAAAAAAAAAAAGAATTACCAGATTTAAAAGAAAAAGATTTAAAATTTGAAAATCTAAAAATTAACATTAACAGAAAAGATTTAGATTCTCATATTTCTGGAAGTCCATACAGAACCATAAATTTGTTTAAAAAATTTGGTATTAGACTAGAAGAATTTAAAGATTTTAAAGAAAAAACAGAAAAAATAAAGCATATAATTATAAAAAGAAATAATATTGTACATCATAATGACGATGCTTCTGACTTGACAATGAAAGACTTACAAGAAAATATCTTATATCTAAAAGAATATATTGCCGAAATAGACAAAATCATATTAAATAATATTAATATAAAAAATTAAAAATATGTGAATTTTTTTAATAATTTCTATTTATTAATTTTTTTAGAATTTTCATTAGTTCTGTTTTTTTATTTTCAGAAACATTTATATTTTTCAAAAAAGATATTCCATTTTTAAAATAATATTTTATTTTTTTCTGTGTTAATTCCTTAATTTCTAAGGAATTATAAATGTTTGTAATTTTTTCTATTTTTTCATTATTATCAAAATTTTCCTCTGATAATAATTTTATGATTTCTATTTTTTTATTATAATCGGCTAATTCTAAAGATTTTATTAATAAATAAGTTTTTTTATTACTTACAATATCATTTCCAATTTTTTTTCCAAAAACTTTTACATCTCCATAAACATCAAGAAAATCATCTTGCAATTGAAATGATATTCCAATATTTATTCCCAAATTATATAAATTTTCTAAATCTTTTTTCGAAGCACCACCAATAATTCCACCAAGTTTTAGACTAAATGCAATTAGAACAGCAGTTTTCAAAATAATCATTTTTAAATATTCTTTTTCCGAAACATCATTTTTTGTCTCGAAATCCATATCGTATTGTTGTCCTTCGCAGACTTCTAATGCTGTTTTTGTAAAAATATCCAAAACAGATTTTAAATATTTTTCCTCTGTTTTTAATGCTAATTGCATAGATTTTATAAACATAGCATCTCCGGAAAGTATCGCAATATTTTCGTTCCATTTTTTATGAACCGTCATTTTATTCCGACGCATATCAGATTTATCCATAATATCGTCGTGGAGAAGTGTAAAATTATGAAAAACTTCTGTCGCCATAGCCGGATAAATAGCATTTTCAATATTTTTTGTAAATAAATTGCAAGCCATCAAAACCAAAGACGGACGTAAACGTTTTCCGCCAATGGACAAAATATATTCTATAGGCTCATACAATAATCTTGGTTCTAAATTAAAATCCAAGTTATTTATTGAATTTTTTATGATTTCTTGTATATCCTCAAAATTTTTCATTTTTATTTTTTTGAATTTGCAAGCTGACCACAAGATGCTAAAATATCTTGACCTTTACTTTTTCTTAAATTAACAATTAAGTTTTTATCGCTCAGAAAATCCATAAATTTTTTTGTGTTTTTTTCTGTAGACTTAGAAAAAATATCATTATTTGTTGGATTATATTCTATCAAATTAATTTTACAAGGCGAAATTTTACAAAAATTAGCTAATTTTTTCGCATCTTCCAAACTATCATTAAATTTGTCAAACAAAATATATTCATAAGTAATGCGTTTTTTCGTTTTTTCATAAAAATATTCTATAGAATCTTTGATTTCATCTAAATTATCTTTGCTATTAGTAATATGTTTTCTCTTTATTTCGTTAGCTGTATGTAAAGAAATTGCAAGATTACATTTAAAATTATCATCAGCAAGTTGTTTTATTCCGTCAGAAATTCCAACCGTTGATAAAGTAATTCTCTGGTGCGAAATTCCCAAACCTTCTTTTTCTGACATCATTAAATCAATTGCTTCCATAGTATTTTCATAATTTAAAAGCGGTTCACCCATTCCCATAATTACAATATTGCTTAAATGTTTACCAAAAATTTCTTTTGCTTTTTCATTTAAAATAAAAACCTGCTCATAAATTTCATGAAAAAATAAATTCCTTTGAAATTTTAATTGTCCGGTAGCACAAAATTTACAACTCAAAATACAAGCAACCTGAGTGGAAATACAAGCTGTAATGCGATTGTTTTTAGATGGAATTAAAACTCCTTCAATTTCTTGATTATCAGACAGCTGGAATAAAAATTTTACAGTATCATCAATTTCACTCTTTTGAAAATCCTTAATTTCTATATTAGAAATGAAAAAATTATTTTTTAAAAAATCTATTAATTTTTTTGGTAAATTTTTCATTTCTTCGAAAGAACTAACATTTTTCTTTCTCAACCAATTTGTAATTTGTTTTGCTCTAAAACTCTGAAATTTATTTTTTTTTAGAAAATATTGAGTTTTTCCAAAAGAAAAATTTTTTATATCTTTTTTTATCATTTTTTTTAAATTAAAAATTTAAAAATATAATTTTTTTATAAAAAAAATTTTTTCATAATTTTGAATTTTATTAATTAAATTAAAATGAAAAAATTTTTTATCCTAAAATTAATAATTTTTTTAAATATTTTTGCTTTTTCGCAAAATTATAAAATTTCTGTAAAAATAGACGGTTTTAATGAAAAAGATACTTTATATTTTGGTCATCATTACGGAAATCAAAAAAATATTATTGATTTGCGAGAGTTTGATGAAAACGGTTATTGTATTTTTTCCGGAGAAGAAAAATTGGAAAGTGGAATTTATTTTTTTGTAATGCCAAATAAAAAATTTTTTGAATTTCTTGTGGATAAAGACCAAGAGTTTTTCATTACAAATAAAAAAGAAAATTTAATAGAAAACGCAAAAGCAGAAAATTCTAAATTAAATAAATTATTTTTTGAATTTCAGAGGAAAATTAAAAATTTAAAAAAAGAAATTGCTATTTTGCAAGAAAAAGAAAAAAATGATAAAATAAATATAGAAAAAGAAATTTTAATTCTTTTTGATAAAATTGAAAAAAATACTAATGAAATTTTAGAAAAATATCCGGAGACTTTATTATCACAAATTTTAAAATCTATGGTTGAATTAAAAATTCCAAATTCCTTAGAAAAGGAAAATGAAAAATATATTTATTTTAAAAAACATTATTTTGATAATTTAGATTTTTCCAACGATAAACTTTTACAAACTCCGATTTTTTTTAATAAAATTATTTACTTTTTTGAAAATATTTATTACGAAAATGCAGACACTTTAATAAAAGAAGTGAATTTTTTAATGGAAAAATCAAAAGCAAATGAAAAAGTTTTTAAATATGTTTTAATTTTATTAAAATCTTATTTTGATAATTCTTTGAAAATGTATTATGAAAATGTTTTTGTTGAAATTTGTGAAAAATATTATTTTAATGAAATGGTAAATTGGGAAAATGAAAAAAATTTAAAAGATTTAAAAAAGAAATTAAAAAAAATTAAACCTACTTTAATTGGAAAAATTGCTCCGTCAATAATTTTACCAAATCAATACGGTGAATATTTTTCTTTGAAAGAAATAGAAACGGACATTATTATTTTATATTTCTGGACAACTGACTGCGAATATTGTCTAATTTCAACTCAAATTTTGAGTGAAAAATTTGAAAATTTGAAATTAGAAAATAAAAATATAGAAATTATGGCAGTTTATCTTGGAAATGAAAATGAAATTTGGGAAGACGCAATAACAAATTACAATATAGAAAATTGGATAAATGTGCATAATAAATCAAAAATTTACGATTTTATTAATTTATACAATCTTGAAGGAACGCCACAATTATTTATTCTTGATAAAAATAAAAAAATAATTGCAAAAAATATAGACGCACAAATTATTGAAAAGGTAATAGAATCAATCATTATTGATTTTTAAAAAATCAATAATAAAAAATTTTTTTTCAAAAAAAACGACAAATTTTTAACATTTTTTAATTGAAAAAATTTTTTGAAAAAATGCCAAAAATTTCAACATTTTTGTAGATTTGATTTTCAATATATCAAATAAATTTTAATATTTTTTTAAATAAGAACTTTTCCTGTCATTTCTTTTGGGATTTTCAAATTCATAATTTTTAATAAAGTTGGAGCAATATCAGAAAGTTTACCATCTTTGATTTTTTTATAATTTTCACTTATCAAAATACAAGGCACAGGATTTAAAGTGTGTGCAGTATTTGGTGAACCATCTTTATTTATTGTAAAATCAGAATTTCCATGGTCAGCAATTATCATAATATTGTAATTATTTTTTTTAGCAACTTCAGTAACTTCCTCAACGCAATTATCAACAGTTTTTAATGCTTTTAAAATTGAATTGTAAATTCCTGTGTGTCCAAGCATGTCAGCATTTGCAAAATTTAAACAAATAAAATCTACTTCATTTTTTTCTAATTCTTTAATTATGGCATTTTTCACTTTATAAGCACTCATTTCTGGATCTAAATCATAAGTTGCAACTTTCGGAGAATCAATTAAAATTCTTTTTTCATTTTCAAATTTTTCTTCTCTTCCTCCAGAAAAGAAAAATGTTACGTGAGAATATTTTTCTGTTTCTGCAATTCTAATTTGTTTTTTTCCATTTTTTGCAAGAACTTCTCCGATGGTATTTTTCAAATTTTCTTTATCGTAAATTACTTCTACATTTTTAAAACTTTTATCGTAATTTGTCAAAGTCAAATATTTCAATTTCAAAATTTTCATATCAAATTCTTCGAAATTTTTTTGTGTTAAAGCCTTTGTAAGTTCTCTCAACCTATCTGTTCTGAAATTAAAACAAATTACAAGATCATCTTTTTCAATTTTTCCAATTGGATTATTTTTTTCATCAACTATTATTTTTGCTTTAATAAATTCATCTGTAATTCCATTTTCATAAGAATTTTTTATTTCTTTTAAAAGGTCATTTGTTTTTTCACCTTTTCCTTTTACCATTAAATGGTAAGCAATTTTTATTCTTTCCCAGCGGTTATCTCTGTCCATAGCATAATATCTTCCTATCAAAGACGCAATTTGAACATTGGAATTTTTAATTTGGTTTTGTAAATTTTTTACAAAATTATAAGAACTTTTTGGGTCGCAATCTCTTCCATCGGTAATTATATGAATAAAAATTTTTTTCAAATTATAATCTTTTGTTAATTCACAAAGTTTATAAAGATGTTTATAAAGTGAATGAACTCCTCCATCTGAAAGTAAACCTATAAAATGAAGAGATTTTTGATTTTTTTCTGCATAATAAAATGCATTTTTTAAAACTTTATTTTCCGCAATTTTATTATTTTCAATTTCTTTATTTATTAAACATAGATCTTGAATAACCAATCTACCAGCTCCAATATTCAAATGACCCACCTCAGAGTTTCCCATTTGTCCATCAGGTAAACCAACATGTTTTCCAGCAGCCATTAGTTTAGAATTAGGATAATTTTTTAATAAATTATCAATATAATTTGTTTCGCCAGAAAAAATTGCGTTAGACTTTGTTTTATCTCCAATTCCCCATCCGTCTAAAATTATCAAAATTGTTTTTTCCATTTTATAAATTTTTTCAAAAAAACAAAATATTTTTTAATTTTTAATAAAATTTTAATAAAAATTAAATTTTTATACAAAATTTCAAAGTAAATTACTTTCTTAAAATCAAAAATATTTATTTTTAAATCTTGTTAAAGAAATTTTTTCAAAAATCGTCCAAAATTTTAACATTTTTTAATTTCAAAATAAAAATTTTTTTCAAAAATCGTCCAAAATTTTAACATTTTTTAATTTCAAAATAAAAAAAATTTTTTCATAATTCGTCAAAAATTTTAACGTTTTTTAATTTTAAATTAAAAAATTTTTTTTTCAAAAAAACGCCCAAAATTTCAACATTTTTTAATTTCAAAATAAAAAAAATTTTTTTCAAAAAACGACCAAAATTTTAACACTTTTAATAAAACAACATTTGTTGCTACCAAACATTGGAGGTTAAAAAAGAAACCT
>JAOZVH010000021.1:22879-25682 GCA_029938235.1 Bacteroidales bacterium | reverse complement strand
TAATTTCAGATTTAATAAAAATTAATAAAAAAAATAAAAATATTATTTTAAATTTTATTTCCAAAAGTTCTAAAAAAATTAGAAAGGAAGAATAAAAACATTAAAAAAAACGGCATTTTTGGAGAAAATTTTTTTATGAAAATATTAAAAAAAACGGCATTTTTGGAGAAAATTTTTTTTATAAAAAACATTAAAAAAAATGGCATTTTTGGAAAAAAAATTTTTTATAAAAAACATTAAAAAAAAACGGCATTTTTGGAAAAAAATTTTTTATAAAAAACATTAAAAAAAACGGCATTTTTGGAGAAAATTTTTTTTGAAAATATTAAAAAAAAACGGCATTTTTGGAGAAAATTTTTTTTATAAAAAACATTAAAAAAAACGGCATTTTTGGAAAAAAATTTTTTTATGAAAATATTAAAAAAAACGGCATTTTTGGAAAAAAATTTTTTTATGAAAAACATTAAAAAAAACGGCATTTTTGGAGAAAATTTTTTTATGAAAATTAAAAAAAATGTCGTTTTTTTTTGGGAATTTTTTTTTGGAAAAATTTTTAAAATAATTTTTAAAATATAAAAAGTATGTTTTGGAATTAAAAGTTTTTGATCTGTTGGAACTATCATTGTGATGATTTTAGAATTTTCTTTGCTGATAATCATATCTTTTGACATGACTCCTTTATTTTTTTCTGTATCAAATTCTAATCCAGCAAAAGAAAGCGAACGAGAAACTTTTTCACGTAAATTGTCATCATTTTCTCCTATTCCTCCGGTAAAAATTAAAATATCTACACCTTCCATAATAGCAGCATAAGCTCCAACATATTTTTTTACTCTGTGGTAATACATTTTCAAAGCAAGTTTTGCTCTCTCATTACCTTTTTTAGAAGCAATTTCCAGTTCTCTCATATCAGAAGAAACTCCGGAAACACCAAGAACTCCACTATGTTTATTAATTAAAGTGTTTATTTTCTTCACACCAATTTCCTCTTTGTCCATAATATAAGTTAATGCTCCTGCATCTAAATCGCCTGTTCTTGTTCCCATCATTAATCCTTCAACAGGAGTTAAACCCATAGATGTATCCATAGATTTTCCATTTTTAATTGCTGTAATAGATGCACCATTTCCAAGATGACAAGTGATTATTTTTTGTTCTTCGAAATTTTTATTAAGTAATTCACATGCGCGCTGTGCAACAAATTTATGGCTTGTTCCGTGAAAACCGTATCTTCTTATTCCATATTTCTTGTAAAGTGAATAAGGAATTGCATAAATATAAGAATAATCTGGCATACTTTGATGAAATGCTGTGTCAAAAGTTGCAACCTGAGGAATCTCTGGCAGTAAATTTTTCATAGCTAAAATTCCACTTAAATTTGCTGGATTGTGAAGTGGAGCAAGTTCTATACATTTTTCTATCTCATAAATAGTATTGTCATTTATAAATTCACTTTTATTAAAAGCTTCTCCACCGTGGGCAACTCTGTGTCCAACTGCTTGTATTTCAGATATTTCTTTTAAACTGCCGTGTTCTTTGCTAATTAAAACTCCAATTATATATTCTATACCTGCTTGATGGTCAATTATTTCACCATAGAGATATGCTTTATCACCGTCAATTCTTTTATTTGTCAGTGATGCACCTTTCATAGCAATTTTATCAACTATTCCCTTAGCAAGAACTTCTTCTTTTTTCATATCAAAAAGTTGATATTTTATAGAAGAACTACCACAATTCAATACTAATATTTTCATATTATTTATATAATTTTTTGCAATTTACAATTTTTTATAAAAAAAACTATTTTTTAAAAATAAATTTTTTTTTAAAAATTTACATTATGGTTTTTAGTAGTATTATTTTTTTATTATATTTTCTTCCAATTTTTTTATTAATGAACTAAATTAAAATTTTATATTTATTTTTATTTATAAAAAAAACCTTTATATTTGATTTTTAATCATTTACATTATAATTTTAATGAGCGAACTAAATTAAAATTTTATATTTGATTTTTAATCATTTACATTATAATTATTAATTCAAAATACCAAACAAATATTAAAAATATATTTAATAAACATGTCCTACCACATTTAAATTTGGCAAAACGAGGTTTTGTATCAGAATACAATTTTTAAAATATTTAATTATATTGTAAAAAAAAATAAGGTTGTCTGGAAGAAATAACCATTGATAATGAGGATGATAAATATGTTGATACCAATCAATTTATCATCATTTTTAAAATGGTCAATTCAAAATATTTAAAAATATGTTTGATAATATCGTAATGAAAATAATGGAAAATATGATTTATTATATACCATAGATGCTAATTTAAATAATTTTGCCTCTGGATAGCTAATGCTTACAAAACATATTTTTGAGATAACTTTCTAAAAAGAGCATCCATTGATTTGAACAGAGAAGCAAATAATATTGCTCCGAAAAATCCTGAATGTTTCCTAACAATAGCTTATCTGCGAGTACTGATTTAATAAATTTTTGTAAAGATGAATTTATTATGCTTTTCGTAATGAAGATGTAGAAGTTGAAGTTCTGGCAATATGCACAACGAATGTGCCTTTCAAAAAACGCACAAAATTTTAACATTTTTTAATTTCAAATTAAAAAAAAATTTTTTCAAAAATCGTCCAAAAATTTAACATTTTTTAATTTGAAATTAAAAAAAAATTTTTTTCAAAAATCGTCCAAAAATTTAACATTTTTAATTTTGAAATTAAAAAAATTTTTTTCAAAAATCGTCCAAAAATTTAACATTTTTAATTTTGAAATT
>JAOZVH010000021.1:14449-22779 GCA_029938235.1 Bacteroidales bacterium | reverse complement strand
TTTTTTTCAAAAATCGTCCAAAAATTTAACATTTTTAATTTTGAAATTAAAAAAAATTTTTTTCAAAAATCGTCCAAAAATTTAACATTTTTAATTTTGAAATTAAAAAAAATTTTTTTCAAAAATCGTCCAAAAATTTAACATTTTTAATTTTGAAATTAAAAAAAATTTTTTTCAAAAATCGTCCAAAAATTTAACATTTTTAATTTTGAAATTAAAAAAATTTTTTTCAAAAATCGTCCAAAAATTTAACATTTTTAATTTCAAATTAAAAAAAATTTTTTCAAAAATATCTTAAAATATTGGCGTTTTTTGAAAAAAATTTTTTTTATTTTTATTAAAAAATATTAATTTTGAAAAAATTATTTTATGAAAAAAATTATAATTGCAATTGTTTTATTTTTTATTTTTAATTTTATTATTTTTTCTCAGGAAAAATACAATTTTGAGAAAAAAAATTATATATCTCTTAATAAAGATACACTTTTTTATAGGTTTTTAAAACCAAAGAATTTTGACGGAAATAAAAAATATCCTTTAGTTATTTTTTTACACGGTGCTGGTGAAAGAGGAAATGATAATTCTAAGCAATTAAGGAATTCTGTAAAAATATTTGCTGAAAAACAAGACAAATATCCTTGTTTTGTTTTTGTTCCGCAGTGTCCAGAGAAAAAGCGTTGGGTTGAAGTTTCATGGCAATTGAAAAAACATAAACAAGCAAAAATTTCTGAACCTTTGCAATTAACTTTTGAAGTTTTAGAAAAACTTTTAAAAGATAAAAATATAGATAAAAATAGAGTTTATTTAACTGGTTTATCTATGGGCGGTTTTGGTACTTGGGATTTCTTATCGAGATTTCCTGAAATTTTTGCTTGTGGAGTTCCAGTTTGTGGAGGCGGAGATGAAGAAAAAGCAAGTTTAATAAAAAATATTCCAATCTGGGCTTTTCACGGAACAAAGGATAAAGTTGTAAAAGTTGAACGTTCGCGAAATATGATAAATGCTATAAAAAAATTTACAGAAAATAAATGTAAATATACAGAATATAAAAATTTAGGGCATAATTGCTGGACGAAAACTTATAATAATGATTTGTTATTAGAATGGATTTTTTCTCAAAAAAAATAAAATAAATGAATGATTTTCAAAAAAAATTCCTAGAAGAAGCTGCTGATTTAATTCTTAATTTAGAGGAAAATATATTAACTCTTGATAAAAATTTTGAAAATAAGGAATTAATAGAAGAAATTTTTAGGACTATGCATTCTTTAAAAGGTGGTGGCGGAATGTTTGGTTTTGATAAAATCACAAATTTAACTCATAATATGGAAACTATTTATGATTTTATCCGATCAGATAAAGAAAAAGTTACAAAAGAACTAATTGATTTAACATTTCAATCTGTTGATATTTTGAAAATTATTCTAGAAGATAGAAATTTAGAAGTGAAAGAAAATAAAATAAATTATGAAATTTTAATAAAAAAAATTGATGATTTTACGGAAAATATTTATTCTAATAATAAAAATGATAATGAAAATAAGAAAATTATAGAAAAAAAAGAATTAAAAACTTTTTACATTTATTTTCAAACAAATGAAAAAATTTTCGACAACGGAACAAATCCAATTTTTTTACTGGAAGATTTAGCTGAATTTTCCGAAACAAAAATTTCCCCAATTTTAAAAAAAATACCTGATTTTGAAAAATTAGATATTTATAAATCTTACATTTCATGGAATATAATTTTATCAACAAAAGAAGATGAAAATCATATAAGAGACATTTTTATTTTTGTTGAAGATGAAAGCATTATTAAAATAAATAAAATTTCTGATGACAATTTATTAAAAGATGAAGATTTTATTTCTCATTTAAAAACAAATGACGAAATTTTTAATTCTGAATTAAAAATTGAATTTTTCAAAAAATTCAAAAAAAATGTTAAAAAACCAAAAATAAAAATTTTAAAAACCAAAAATTTTAATGAGTTTTTAAAGAAAAATATAATTTCAAGCATTCGTGTTTCTTCGGAAAAATTGGATAATTTAGTTAATTTAATCGGAGAATTAGTTACAACTCAGGCAAGTTTAAGTCTTTTTGCTGAGCAAAACAAATCTAATAAATTAGATATAATTTCTGAAAATATAGAAAATTTAACACGAGAACTTAGAAGTATAGTTTTAGATATTTCACTTTTGCCCTTAGATACTTTGTTTTTGCGTTTTAAACGACTTTTAAGAGATTTGTCGGAAAATTTTGGAAAAGAAATAAATTTTATTATTGAAGGTGGAGATACAGAATTAGATAAAAATTTAATTCAAACTTTGAGTGAACCTCTAATGCATATTTTGAGAAATGCTGTTTCGCATGGAATAGAAAAACCGGCAGAAAGAATTAAAAATAATAAAAATAAAAAAGGAACAATTTTATTAAAATCTTATCATTCCGGAGCAAATGTTTGCATAGAAATTAAAGATGATGGAAAGGGAATTGATATAGAAAATATTAAGAAAAAAGCATTTGAGAAAAATCTAATTAATGAAAATAATAATTTAAGTGATGAAGAAATTTTAAATTTTATTTTTTATCCGGGTTTTTCCACTTCAAAAAAAATAGATAATATTTCTGGCAGAGGAGTTGGTTTAGATGTTGCAAAAAAGAAAATTGATGACGCAAAAGGAGAAATAAAAGTTTATACGAAATTCGGTGAAGGAACAAGTTTTATTATAAAAGTTCCGATAACTGTTTCAATAATTGATAGCTTATTATTAAAAATTGATAATTTACATTTTATTATTCCTTTAATTTCTGTAGAAAAAATAATTTCTATAAAAGAAGAAGATTTGAAAAACAATTTTAATTCTATGCTTGTTTATGAAGATAAAAAAATACCATTTTTTTATCTAAGAAAAGAATTTAATTTATTAAAAAATATTCCTAAATTACAGCAAGGAATTATTTTTAAATATGAAAAAACTTTATATATTTTAATTATTGATGAAGTTTTAGGAGAACACCAGGCAGTTTTAAAACCTATTGGAAAATATTTTAAAAATCAAGAATTTATTTCAGGTGCTTCTATAATGGGAGATGGAAATATTGCATTAGTTTTAGACATAAATAAAATTTTTAAATATTTTTTAAATAAAAAATAAAAAAAATTCCAATGCAAATAAAAATAAATAAATTTTTCAAAAAAATATTAAAATATTTTGCAATTTAAAATTAATTATTATTTTTGTAAAAAACAATAATTAAAATTTTTATGCAAAAAAACTATATAATAAAAACTGGAAAAGCTGGTTCTGATAGATTAAAAAAGCTCACAGAATCAACTTGGGAAACAACAGAAAATTATGTTCTTAAAGCTGGTTTGAAAAAAGGAATGAAAGTATTGGATATTGCTTGTGGAAATGGAATAATTTCTCAAAGTATAAAAAAAATTGTTGGAAATTCAGGTGAAGTTTTAGCTTTTGATTTTGACCCAGCAATTATTAAAATTGCAAAAAATAATGATAAATCAAATGTTAATTTTTTTGTTTTTGATATTTTGAAAGATAATTTAAATCTTGAAAATCAATTTGATTTTATTTTTGTTCGTTTTTTTCTTAGTCACATATCAAATGTAGATGAAGTTTTGAATAAAATAAAAAAATTGCTAAAAAAAGGTGGTATATTGTATATAGAAGATGTTGATTTTTCAGGGCATTTTTCTTATCCACAAAATAATTCTTTTGATAAGTATATTGAATACTATAAAAAAGTATCTATAAAACGTTGCGGTAATCCTTTTATAGGAAGAGAGTTATATCAGAAATTTATAAAACAAATGTATAATAATATAGAAATATTTAGTACGAACACTTGTTTTGCAAAAGGTGTTGGAAAAGAAATGGCAGTAATTACCTTAGAAGCAATATTTCCAACATTAATTAAAGAGAATTATTCTAAAGAAAGTGAACGTGAACAAATAATTTCTGATTTACGAGCTTTTACAAAAAAAAATGATAGTATTATTAGTCTTCCAAGATTATTTCATTGTTTTGGAACAAAATAAATTTAATTAATTTCATAATTTATAAAAATAATAATTAAAAAATGAAAAAAATTTATAATAGCAAATTACAGGAAATTTACTATGACGCAAGCAAGTCATTGATTAAAAATGTTTGGTTATCAGATGATATGGATTTTGATGATATTAAAAAAGAAATGAAAAACTGGATGTCAAAATTCAAGGAGAAAAAACCTAAATATATGCTTACAGACAGCAGTTTAGATTTAATCATAGTACCAGAAGTTCAGGAATGGATAATCGATTTTCTTTTTCCTACAATAGTAGAAAGAGGAGTTTTGAAATATGCGCTTACTTTATCTGATGATATATTTGCAGAAATATCTATTGAACAGATGTTTGACGAAGAAAAAGATATACCAAGTAATAAATTTCAGCAGTATTTCTTTAAAGATGAAAAAAAAGCATTGGAATGGTTAATTCATTAAAATAAAATTGCAATTTTTTTAATCTTATAAATTCTTTTATAAGATTAAAAAAATATTATAATTTATTAAATAGATTTTCAAAAAAATTACCATAAAATAATATTACAAATTTTTATTAAAAATAAAAATTGTATTTTTTGCGATTTAAAAAATTAATATGTGGACAAAAATTTCAATTTTTATTTTACGAAATAAATTACTTTTAATAACTGCAATTTTTATTTTTACGATTTTTATGGCTTATAGAGCTACTTTCGTAAAATTATCTTATCAATATGCAGCTTTACTTCCAGAAAAAGACATTGCATATTTGAACTATCAAAATTTCAAAAACTTATTTGGAGATGATGCAAATATTATTGTTATTGGGATAAAAGATGAAAATTTATTTGAATTAGAAAAATTTAAAGAATGGATAAAACTCGGAGAACTTATAACAGACCTAAAAGGAATAGAAAATTTAGTTTCTGTTGGCAATGTTTACAATTTGAAAAAAAACAGTAAATTAAAAAAGTTCGAGTTAAAAAAAATCATAAATAATGAAATAAAAACTCAGAAAGAATTAGATAGTATAAAAACTGTTTTATATAGTTTGCCGTTTTATAAAAAAATACTTTATAACGAAAATGCTTATTTAATGGCTGTAACGGTCAATAAAAAAAAATTTGATTCAAAAGAACGAGAGGCTGTTGTTGATAGTATAGAATATTTTGCAAGAGCTTTTGCAAAAAAATATAATGATGAAATTCATTTCTCTGGACTTCCTTACACAAGGACTTTAATTGCAAAAAAAGTAAAAAAAGAGCTAAATATGTTTATTATTTTAGCTGTTTTAGTTACTGCAACTATTTTATATTTATTTTTTAGGTCTTTCAAGATTGTATTTTTTTCTATTTTGATTGTTGGTATTGCTGTTGTCAGTGTGATGGGAAGTATAGATTTATTTAATTTTAAAATAACTGTTTTGACAGGTTTGATTCCTCCTTTATTAATTGTTATTGGAATTCCGAACTTTGTTTTTATGATAAATAAATATCATCAAGAATACAGAAAACACGGTAATCAAGCAAAAGCATTAGTACGAATGGTTCAAAAAATTGGGAACGCAACTTTTTTAACAAATTTAACAACCGCTTCTGGCTTTGCAACTTTTATTTTAACATCAAGTGAAATTTTACAAGAATTTGGAATTATTGCATCTTTAAATATATTAGGGATTTTTTTATTTTCTTTAATTTTAATTCCGATAATATTTTTCTCATTAGAGCCACCAAATCAAAAGCAAACAAAACATTTGAAAAATAATTTAATTGCTAAAATTATAAAAAAATTAGTTTTCATCACAGAAAATCATAGAAAAACAGTTTATTATATGAGTTTTTTAATTTTCATATTTGCAATAATTGGCATAATGAAAATGAAAACTACAGGTTTTATTGTTGATGATATTCCAAAAGATGACCCAATTTATTTAGATTTAAAATTTTTTGAAAAACATTTTTATGGAGTTATGCCTTTGGAAATTGTCATAGATACAAAAAGAAAAAAAGGTGTTATAAAAAGTTCTACTTTAAAAAAGATAGAAAAATTACAAGAAGAATTAAAAAAGTATAAATCAATTTCTAAACCGCTTTCTTTGGTAGAAGGAATAAAATTTTCCAGACAAGCATTTTTCAATGGAAAAGAAAAACATTATAAATTGCCAAGTAATTCTGAAAAAAATTTTATTTTATCTTATGTTTCAAAAGATAAAAATAAAAAAAATTTATTGCGAAATTTCATAGACAGCACCGGACAAATTACACGAATAAGTTATAAAGTTGCTGACATTGGAACTGTAGGGATGCGAAATTTAGAAAAAAATATTCATAAAGATTTAGATTCTATTTTTGATAAAAATAAATTTAAAACTATTATTACCGGTTCAAGTGTGGTTTTTGTAAAAGGAACGACCTATTTAATTAAAAATTTATTTACAAGTTTGTTTATTGCCATAAGTTTAATTGCTGTTTTTATGGCTTTTATGTTTTCTTCTTGGCGTATGGTTTTAATTTCTTTGATTCCAAATTTATTCCCTTTGGTTTTAACTGCTGCTTTAATGGGTTATTTTGGGATTTCCATAAAACCTTCTACTGTTCTTGTTTTTAGTATTGCTTTTGGAATTTCCGTTGATGATACTATACATTTTCTTGCAAAATATAGGCAAGAATTAAAATTTACCGAATGGAATATTCACAGCTCAATAATAACATCTTTGAAAGAAACTGGTTTTAGTATGATTTACACTTCGATAGTTTTATTTTTTGGTTTTGGAATTTTTTCCGCATCAACTTTTGGCGGAACAGTTGCATTAGGTATTTTAGTTTCTGTAACTTTATTAATTGCAATGTTATCAAATTTATTATTATTACCTTCTTTATTAATTACTTTGGAAAAAATGATAACAACTCAGGCATTTAAAGAGCCATTATTACAAATTTTTGACGAAGAAATTGATATTGAGTTAGATAAATTAAAAATAAAATTTAAATAAAAAAATATTTATGTTATTAAAAAATTTATACAATGAAAATTATGTAAATATTATTGCAAATAATATTTTGTTGAATTATTCTAAATTTAATAAACAAGATTTTATAAAAAAGATATTTGATAAATCTTGGGAAAATAAGGAATTAAAACAGAGAATGAGACACATATCAAAAACAATGTTTGATTTTCTACCGCAAAATTATTATAAATCAATTGATATTTTAAAAAAAACTTTTTCAAATCTTAATTCAAAATATGTATTTGAAAATATGATTTTTCAAGATTATGTTGAAGTTTTTGGTATAAATGATTTTGAAATATCTATGGATGCTTTGATGCATTTTACAATTGGTTCAAGTTCAGAGTTCGCTGTAAGACAATTTATTTTAAAATATGAGAAAGAAACTATGCAACAAATGAAAATTTGGGCAAAGCATAAAAATCATCACATTAGAAGACTTGCTTCGGAAGGATGTAGACCGAGATTGCCATGGAGTTTGCATATATCAAATTTTAAAAAAAATCCAGATAAAGTTCTTGAAATTTTAGAAATTTTGAAAGATGATAAATCAGAATACGTTAGAAAAAGTGTAGCAAATAATTTGAATGATATATCAAAAGATAATCCTCAAATTATAAGAAATATAGCAAAAAAATGGATAAATTTTTCAGTAGAAAAAAACAAAATAATAAAACATGGATGCAGAACTTTATTGAAAAATGGAGATAAAGAAATTCTAAATTTATTTGGTTTTCATGAAAAAAATGAATTAAAGCTAGAATTTATTTCTGTGGATAAAATAGTAAAAATGGGTGAAAAATTAAATTTTTCATTTGTAATAAGTTCAAAGGAAAAATTAGGAAAATTGAGAATTTGTTATGCTATAGATTTTCTTTTACAAAAAAACAAATATGGACAAAAAATTTTTAAAATATCTGAAGGAATATTTAAAGAAAATAATAAAGAATTTTCAAAATTTTTTTCATTTAAGAAAATTACAACAAGAAAATATTATAAAGGAAAACATAAATTAACGATAATTGTAAATGGTGTTAAAATGATAAAAAAAGATTTTCTTGTAAATTGAAAAATTAAAAAAAAAACGGCATTTTTTTATAATTTTAAAATCATTAAAAAAACTTTTTTGAAAAAAACGGCAATTTTTTATAATTTTAAAATCATTAAAAAAAAATTTTTTGAAAAAAACGCCATTTTTTTATAATTTTTAAATCATAAAAAAAAAAATTTTTTGAAAAAAACGGCAATTTTTTATAATTTTAAAATCATTAAA
>JAOZVH010000021.1:0-14349 GCA_029938235.1 Bacteroidales bacterium | reverse complement strand
AAAATTTTTTGAAAAAAACGGCAATTTTTTATAATTTTAAAATCATTAAAAAAAATTTTTTGAAAAAAACGGCAATTTTTTATAATTTTAAAATCATTAAAAAAAAATTTTTTGAAAAAAACGCCATTTTTTTAATGATTTTAAAATTATTAAAAAAATTTGTCCAAAAAAATAGCGTTTTTCTCATTTTAATAAATGAGAATATTTTTAACAAAATTATAAAAATCAACATTCCTGCATGAAAAATATTTTTTGTATTAATAAAAAATTTATATTTAATTAATAATTTTGAATTCTACTCTTCTATTTTTTTGTCTTCCTTTTGCAGAAGAATTATTTGCAATAGGTGTTTCTTCACCATAACCAATTACTTCAAAACGAATTGCATCTATACCTTTTTCTACCAAATAATCAACAACAGCTTGTGCTCTTCTTTCTGACAGTTCTTGATTTTTATCTTCTGCACCCTGAGAATCTGTATGTCCAGAAATCTCTGCTTTTATATTAGAATTTTTTTTCATATATTCTGCAATTTCATTTAAAGTCTCAAAAGATTCGTTTCTTAAATCTGCTTTTCCAGAATGGAAAATTACATTATTTAAAACTGCCTTACCAAGAATAATACTCCCAGAAACAACTTTACCTTTTTCATCTGTAACTGTATATTCATACATACCTTCAGAAAGATTTTTCAAATTTTGCTTTTTAGAACCATTAGACCATGAAAATTTATAAGGCGATTTTCCTCCGGTAACATATAAACTTATAGAGCCATTATTTCCTGTAAAATTATTAGAATTGCTTTTTGCTTTTACTTTGAAACTTAAATTATCATTCATACTGCTTTGTTTTCCAGATAAATCACAATCAACATCTATGGTTATTTCACAATTATAATCATCTTTTACTGTAACTTCGTGATTACCTTCTGATAAGCGTTTTCCACGACTGCCTGTTTGACCGTCTGACCAAGTATAAAGATAAGGAGGAGTTCCATTTATTCCTTTTACTTTGATATTACAACCGTTTTTTGTGTATTTTGTATTTAAAATTTTAGCCGACAAATCCTGAGGAACGCAATCGCAATCAAAACAATCTTCCATTTCAACAACACTAATATTATCTATGTAATAATAAGCATTTTCTTTTTTATATTTATTTTTTTTATTTTTCCTTTTTTTAACTTTAACTTTTTCCCTTTCTGTGTCTTCATCTTTTGCAAAATTTCCTATTATAATAAAATTTTCGCCTCCCAAAGCACGATAAACACCACATAATTCTTTCCATTCTTCTTTATCGTCCATAAGTTTTTCTTTTTCATTTTCTACTTCTGGATATTTTGGAAGATACATCTCTGAATTATTAATTTCTTCTGTATTAGAAAAACAAACTCCAAGTCTATCAACAGCAATTTTTGATTTAGACGAGAGACGATAATGTAAACTTACACAATAAATTTTGCCTTCCTCCATAAAACTAAGTAATGGAGATTGTAAATATTCTCTATAATTTGCTTGTGTTTTTGTATATAGAATAATTCCCATATAAGCATTTCCGTGCTGTGCATGAGATTCTCCTGCAAAATTTTTCGGAACTCCGACTATACCTTTTTTATGACATCTATTAAAATAATCTGGTGCTGCTCCCGTTGGAAAATTCCATCCGGGAACAAGTTCTCTCTTTCCATTAACTGGAGTTATTTTTGTTGGACATTTATATTTATCCTCAAAACTTGGATTCATTATTAAATTGTTATCCTGAGAAAATAAATAATTTGCAAAAATAAAACAAATAAAAAAAAGTTTTTTTCTTAAATTATACATAATTTTAAATTTTTCACAATTTAAAAAAATATGTATAAATTAATTTTTATTTTTTTTTCTATTGCAATTATTTCTAATAATTATCAAAAAATATTTGGAGATGATTATTTAAAAGCTTTAGATTTTGTAGAAATAAATAAAGATATTTTTAAAGAAATAAATTATGAATTTGAATGTGATGCAGAAATCACAATTTCTGTCGTTTTTCCTGAGTTGATCCGTTACTCTTTATTTATAGATTTTTTTGAGACAAAATTTTTAGAACTAATTTACATAAAAAAAGGCTCTAATTATGCAGATTTTTCCATAGGAAATATGCAAATGAAAGCTTCTTTTATTGAAAAAATAGAAAATTTCATTAAAAAAAACGACATTTTAAATGAAAAAAAAATTTCAATTTTTGATTATAAATTTGTTGATTTAGAAAAAATTAGAGAGGAAAGAATTTATCGTTTAAAATCTTTTTTATGGCAAATTAAATATTTATGTGTTTTTTATAAAATTTTAGAATATAAATTCAAAAATTTATATTTTAAAAATAAGAAAGAAAAAATAAGATTTTATGCCAGTGCCTACAATAGAGGTTTTCAATATGATGAAAAAGAAATAAAAAAATGGATAAATAGAAAAAATTTTCCATATGGAATAAATTTTTTAATGGAGCAATATTCTTATTCGGATATCTCTGCAGATTTTTATGAAAAATTCCTCATTCCTCATTAAAAATTCCTCATTCCTTACTCAGTATTAATTTTTTAGAAATTTCATTTAATAAATCTGCTAATTCTTTAGGTTTAAAAGGTTTACTAATGTAATTATCCATTCCTTTTGATAAGAAATTTTCTTTATCACCTTTCAATGCATTTGCAGTCATTGCAACTATTGAAATGGGATTTTTTTTGATTTTTGATTTTTTTTCTATTTCTCTTATTTTTTTTGTTGCTTCCATACCATCTAATTCTGGCATTTGAATGTCCATTAAAATAAGGTCATAAGATTTTTTTTGGAATTTTTCTATTGCAATTTTCCCATTTTCAGCAATGTCTGTTATGTGTCCCAATCTTTTCAAATTAAAAATTGCAACACGTTGATTAATAGGATTATCTTCGGCAAGAAGTATATTTAATTTTTTTCCGGAAATATTTATTATTTTTGTTTTCTTAAATATTTTCTTCTCTTTTTTACCAATATTAAAAACTGTTGTAAACCAAAATTTAGAGCCTTTTTCAATTTCGCTTTCTACACCAATTTCTCCTCCCATCAATTCTGCTAATTTCTTAGAAATTGTTAAACCAAGACCTGTTCCACCGTATTTTCTTGTTGTGGAAGCATCAGTTTGCGAGAAAGAACGGAATAATTTTTTTAAACCATCTTTAGAAATACCTATTCCTGTATCAGTAACAACAAATAACAATTTTACTTTTTTATTGTTTTCTTCTCTGAGAAGAACATCTATATTTATACTTCCTTTTTCTGTAAATTTAATAGCATTATTTGTTAAATTAATAATTATTTGTTTTAATCTTACAGTATCACCATTTAAAATTTTAGGAATATTTTTATCTATTTTTGTAAAAAGGTTTAACTTTTTTTCTTTTGTCTTTAAAGTTAAAAGTTTAATAATTTCTTCTATTTGAAATCTTATATCAAAATTTATATTTTCCATTTCAATTTGTCCAGCTTCTATTTTAGAAAAATCAAGAATATCATTAATAATAGTCATAAGATTATTTGCAGAAGTGTTTATAATATTTAAATGTTCCTGTTGTTTAAATTTTAAATCAGTGTGTTTTAAAATATCTATCATTCCTATAATTCCATTCATAGGAGTTCTAATTTCATGAGACATATTTGCAAGAAATATAGATTTAGAACGTGTAGCTGCTTCTGCATTTTCTTTTGCTCTTTGAAATTCCTTATTTATAATTTGCAATTCTGCCTGTTTACGACGCAAATTTCTTTCGGAACTTCTTAATGCTTTTGTTTGTTCTCCAAGTTCTTCATTTGTTGCTCTCATTTCTTCCTGACTTTCATTTAGTTGTATTGCGGTAATTTCTGCTTCTTCTTTTTGTCTTTTTGTATGCTCTAAAAGGTCTTGCATAGTTTCTCTGACACGTATAGAATGAAAAGCTACTGCTATACTTTCTGCCGTTTGGTGGAAAAAATTAATTTTATGTTTTTTAAGAGTATTAGCTGTTGCAAGTTCTAAAACTCCCATAACATCAGCTTGAAAAGAAAAAGGAACGATTAAAATATTTTTCGGAGAAATTTCACCTAAACCAGAAGATATTTTTATATAATCATTTGGAATGTTTTTATATAAAATAATTTCATTTTTCAAAGCAGATTCTCCAATTAGTCCTTCGCCAAATTCTATTCTAATGTTTTTTTGTTCATTTGTTGCAACAAATGCGTAAGTAGAAGCTAATTTTAAAGATTTGCTATTTAATTCTCTAACATATAAAGCACCAATTTGTATTTCAAAATAATTACATAAATAAGTTAAAACATTATCTGCAAGTTCCTTAGTTTTTTGTTCACCTCTCATTTTTTCATTTAATTCATTTTGTCCGGTTTTTATCCAATTTTGTTTATTATTTTCCTCTGTAATTTTTTCTAATGAATTTGTCATATCTTTGAAAGCAATTCCCAGTTCGTCTTCTGAGGATTTCACTGTAATTTGTTCTTCATAATTTCCTTGACCGATTTTTTTCGCTTGTGTAACTTTTTTTCTTAGAGATATTTGCATATTTAAAAGTTCATTTTTCAAATCTTCTATGTCATCATTTCTGGAAAAATTTATTTCATTTTGTAATTTACCTTTTGAAATATTTTTTATGAATTTTGAAAATTCTTTTAAATTTGAACCAAAATTTTGTCCAAACCAAATAATAAACATAAAAAACATCACAATAAAAGAAGTAATTACATATTGTATATTTTTAATGTTTTCAATTTCATTTTCCTCTGCCTCGTGAAGTTCAAAAACAATTTTTTCTGAAGCAAGCATTAGTTTATAATTATTTTCTAAAACAAATTTTTTGGCTTCCTTACTATCTTTTATAATTATATTATGTATATTCCTACTAAATTCTGACCAGAATAAAAAATTATTTTCTACAGATGGGCTTTTATCTTTTATAGTTTCTATTTTTATATTCGTATTTTCCCCATTTTTGGAAAGCTCTCCACCATATAAAAATGATTTTAAAGTTAAATTATATAAATTCATAGAATTAGTTAAATCTTTTTCTATATTTTTTGTTTCTTTTTTCGTTAATTTTTTATTGAAAGTTAGTAGGAATATATTTTTTGAAATACTTTGAGTCAACATTCTTTGTCTGGATGCAAAATCAATTAAATAAGTAAATTCGTTCTGTTTTTGTAAGCTTACTAATAAAAGAGTAAAATTAATAAATAAAATTATAACAAATACTATGGAAATACCAATAATTTTATTGCTGATTTTGATTTTCATAAAAATTTTTTTATTACAAAAATAAATTATTTTATTGAAATTACATTAAAAATTATGCCAATTATAATTTTATTATTAATCAATAATTAATGAAAAATTTATATATATTTTATAAAAAATTTTTTTTTATTTAATTTTTATTAAATAATCACAAGTTGTTGTAAAAAAATTTCTCAAATAATTTTTTTTCTCTAAAAACTTCCATAATTTACGTGGTTTTAAGCCAAATTTATACTTATACATAGGACTAATAAAATACATATCTCTATATAAAATTTCGAAATTTTCTTTTTTTATTATTTTTTCAAAAATAGAAGGTGTAATTTTTGTATTTTTGGTATCTTTCAAAAATAAAAAAGACGGGTCATTTTTTATCAAAGATAAATAAATAAAATTTGGTAGAATATGGTAATATGGCATTAATGCAAGAAATTTATTCTTACAAACTTGTTGATGTCCTCCGTAAGGATTTTGCCATGGCGGAAAACCTAAATAAATACAAGCATTTTTATTCAAAATTTTTTTTACATTTTGAATTAACTTTTTATGGTCAAAAATATGTTCAATAACATCTTTTAAAATAATTATATCAAATTTCTTCTTATCTTTATTTTCATTTATAAAATCGTAAATATCCTGTACAAAAAAATGAACTTGATTTTTTTTAATTTCTTTTTCATAAATTTTTTTTGCATCGCTTATATGTTTTTTGGATAGATCTACTCCAAAACATTCACAAGATAAATCAATAAATGGTTTTAAAACTCCACCGTCTCTACAACCAATTTCCAAAATTTTTTCCTTAGATTTTATTTTTTTATATTTTTGAATAAAAGGTAAAATATAATCGCGAGAATTGTTATATTGTAAATAGAAATATTTATTTCTGTCTTTGTGAAAATCAAATGCCATAATTTTTTTCTTGCAAAAATATAAAAAAATCAAAATTTTTTAATTTTTTATTATAAAATAAAAAAAAATTTTTTTTTCAAAAACGCAAGTTTTTTTTAATTTCGCACCTGTGCGGTGTTTTCACCGCACAATTATTCAGCATAAATTTATAATGTATAAAACAAACCCAATCGCAAGATTTATAATAATTAAAAAAAAAATTTTTTTTTTAAAAAACGGCATTTTTTTTATAATTTTTATAAAAAATTATATCTTTAAGTTCTCTTTGTATATTTCATTTTTAAATTTTTCTAAATCTTTTTCCATATTTTCTTTGAAGTCCGAGAATTTATTTTTATAATATTCTATTCCATTATTTAAATTTTTATAAAATTTTTTAAAGTATTTAGATTGTTTTCTCGCTATTGGATGAGATGTTTCTTCTATTTTATTTTTAAAATAATCTACATACATTTCTAATTCTTTCAAAAACATATTTGGTCTATTATTTTTAGAAATTAAATTTATCTTTCCATAAATATGATTTATCATTTTTTTCAAAGAAACAATTTCAGAAAAATAAGCCATATTTGGACCCGGACAAACAGAAACTCCTTTACCAATTTTATCTGTATTTAAGTTATTTACCAGCAAAGTAGAAGTACTAAGACCAACACAAATACAAGATTTATTTACAATTTTATCAAAAGATTTTTTATAATCTTCTGCATTTAAATTTTTATCTTTAAGTTGCTTGATTTTTAAAATTTGATATTTACTTGACGCTGTACAAATTGGCTTTTTTGTAAATTCTGTATTAGAAACAAGATATTTGTTTGTGCAAACACTTCCAATTTTGTTCTTTTTTACATTATTTATTTTTTCCATATCTTTTGTATTGTTTTTTAAATTGTTAAACAATACACCAAGTGGAGAAATTTCACTTAGATACAAATCTTTTTCTTCAGATTTTCCAAGTAATTTACAAGTATTTTCATCTATGCTAATTGCTTCCGGAACAAGCATAAAAGGTGTTCCCCAGCCAATTGAATCAAGTTTATAATGTTGCATCAAAAAATTATGCTCTTTATTTGTACCAACTCCTCCTTGTGCTGTAATTCTAATATTACAATATTTTTTTTCCGGAACAAAAATTTTTTTTTCTTTTAAAGATTTACTAAAAATTTCGTAATTTGTTTCAATTAAAAATTTTTTATTCTCTTTAAATTCTTCCAAAATAGGACCCATCAAATATCCTTCTGTTGCAAAAGCATGTCCACCACAATTTAAACCAGATTCTATTCTGTATTCAGAAATCCAAAGACCTTTTTTCGCAAGGAATTTCCCTTGAATTAAAGCAGAACGATAATCACTAACTTTTAAAATAATTTTTTTTTTGAAAGAATTGTCTTCTTTTGGATAAAAATCCTCGAATTTTTCTAAGTATGAATATAATTTTGTATTCATTCCGGCAGATAAAACAAGAGATGAATTTAATTTGCTGTTCGCAAAACCACGTAAAGCAGAATGTGCATCATTATATTTATCCTCTAAATCTTTTCCTTTATAAAAATTTTTCTTATCAAGTTTTGTCATTATATTTACATCTATTGAACCTGTAGAAAAATTTAAAAGGTTTTTATTTTCTTTAAATAAATCATAATTATTTAAAAAATCTTCAATTTTTTCTTTTATATCAGAAAAAGCAGGTAATAATTCTATATATTTTTCATATTCCTTAGATTTTTCTTTTATAGAATTTTTAATTTCTAATGATTTTTTTTCTACGATTTCATTTACCATATTCAAATATGCAGTTATTCTTTTTGCTCTAAAATCGTTTATCTTATCTGAAATGGAAAAAAATGGCATATCAAATTTTAAACTATAAACTTCTCGCATCTTTTCCATAAGAACATCATCAACCAGAGAAATTACAGATGAAATACCATATTGAGCAACTTTTATCGGTGTATCTACCGTATAACCAATTCCCATAACAGGAATATGAAAACTATGATTTTGTATTTTTTTATTCATAATAAATTTTAATATTTATGCAAATTAGAATTTATTTTTTTAAATAAAAAATATATATTTTATAATTTTTTTTATTTTTGTAATAATAAAAAATTATAAAAATGAAAAAAACAATTTTGCTTGTAGATGATTTTGAAAATACAAGATATGTGACTCGCATTACTTTAAGAAGATATGGTTATAATATATTGGAAGCTGCTGATGGCTTAGAAGCTTTAAAACTTTTCGACGGAAGGAAAATTGATTTGTTAATTACGGATCAAAATATGCCAAATATGGACGGCATAACTCTGGTGGAAAAAATTAGAAGTATGAAAAATTATAAATACATTCCAATATTGTTATTAACAACAGAAAAAAGCATAGAAAAAAAAAGACGAGCACAGAGAGCAGGAATAACAGGATGGATACAAAAACCTTTTACTTTTAAAAATTTCACTAAATTAGTTCAGAAAGCATTAAAATAATGGAAGATTTTAAAGAACGTTTTATAGAAGACGCATCAGAATTGATTTCTGATTTGGAAAGCGATCTATTAGTTATAGAAAAAGAACCAAAAAATAAAGAACTAATAGAAAGAATTTTTAGAGTTATGCACAATTTAAAAGGTGTAAGCGCTATGTACGGTTTTGAAAAAATTGGTAAATTAACACACCATTTGGAAACTATTTATGACTTTATTAGAGACGGTAAATTACAAATTTCTGATAAAATTTTAAATATTACTTTAAATTCTGTGGATATTCTCAGAAATTTGTTAGAAGATAGTGAATTATCTAATGCAGAATTTAAAAGTTCTTATGAAGATTTTTTTGCCGAAATTTTAGAGTTTATAAATAAAATTGATAAAAAAAATCCAATTGTAGAAAAAAATAATAGAAATAAGTTTTCAACTTATTATATAATTTTTTTTCCGGAAGAAGATATTTTTTTAAGAGGAGTAAATATTTTTTCTATTTTCGAAGAAATTGATGAAATTGGAGAATTTAAAGTTTTTCCTCATATAAATGAGGAAATAGAATCAAAAAAAAATCCATTAAATTGTTTTTTATTTTGGGAAATTTATTTGGTAACAAATAAACCAAAGGAAGAAATAGATGATATTTTTATTTTTGTAGATTTAGAATATGAAGTTCATAAATTATCAAATGAGAATCTATTTTTATATGAAAATTTCAATGAAGAGATTAAAAAAGAACTCTTAGAAGAAAAAATTAATATAGAAAATTTAAAAATTTTTATTGAACATAATAAAAAGAAAATTCTTATTGAAGAAAAAGAAGAAGTAAAAAATAAGATTAATAAAAAAAAGAAAGGTTTCCAATTTTCCGAGCAAAAAACAAAAAATATAAGAGTTGATTCTGACAAATTAGACGAATTAATGAATCTTGTTAGTGAATTTGTTATCACACAAGCAGAATTAAGTTTAATTGCTAAAAATAATAATATTACACAATTAAGTGATATCTCCGAAAAAATACAAAAGCTTTCCGTTCGTTTGCGAAATAATGCTTTTGACATTCGTCTTGTACCAATAAGACATAAATTAGTAAATTTTCAAAGACTTGTCAGAGACTTATCAAGTGAATTAGGAAAAGATCTTGAATTTATTACAGAAGGTGTTGATACTGAGGTGGATAAAACAATATTAGATCAATTGACAAATCCATTAATACACATTATTAGAAATAGCATAGACCACGGCATAGAGTTTCCAGAAGAAAGAGAATTAAAGAATAAAAATAGAAAAGGTAAGATTTTTTTCAAAGCTATGCTTTCCAATTCAAATATTATTATACAAATAGAAGACGATGGGGCTGGAATTGATACGAAAATTATACAAGAAAAAGCAATAGAAAAAGGGCTTATTAGTCCAGATGTGATTTTATCAAATAAGGAAATTTTAGAACTAATTTTTTTACCGGGTTTTTCTACAGCGAAAAAAATTACAGATGTTTCTGGTCGTGGTGTGGGTATGGACGTTGTCAAAAAACGTATCTCAAATATGAGAGGTGAGATAAAAATTTCATCTAAAATTGACGAAGGAACAGCAATTTCAATTAGTTTACCTTTAACTTTATCTATAGTAGATGCTCTTCTTGTAAAAGTTTCCAAGACACATTTTTTAATTCCTATAAATTCTATAAATAGTTGCGACGAAATAAAATTGGATAAATTAAAAAACTCTAATAATAAAAGATTAATTTTAAATGATAAATTAATTCCTTTTATACATCTAAGAAAAGAATTTGAAATGAAAAAGGAAAATGAAAAAACCGAAAAAATTGTTGTTATAGATTATGAAGAAAAAGAAGTTGCATTAATAGTAGATGATATTATTGGAAAACACCAGGCTGTTTTAAAACCACTTGGCGATATTTATGATAATAGCACTATAATTTCAAGAGCAAGCATAATCGGAAACGGTGATATTGCATTGGTAATAGATACAAATAAATTAGTAAAAAAACTTATTTATTAAATTAGGAAATAGTAATTAATAAAAATATTTTCAAAAAAATGCCAAATTTTCAATGTTTTTTTAAATTAAAAATTTTCTTCAAAATTCGTCAAAAATTTAATATTTTTTAAATCAAAATTAAAAAAAAATTTTTCTTCAAATTCGTCAAAAATTTAATATTTTTTAAATCAAAATTAAAAAAAAATTTTTTCTTCAAATTCGTCAAAAAATTTAATATTTTTTAAATAAAAAATAAAAAAAATTTTTTCAAAAAAATGACATTTTTTTTAATATTTTTAATTATTTAATTATTTTTGGTTTTTTATTTAAAATAAAAATTATGGAAGAGATAAAAAATCCTCATGACCGTTTTTTCAAAAAATTATTTTCAAATAGAGATGTAATGCATGAATTTATTGAAAAAAGTTTTCCAAATGATATTTCTAAAAATATAAATTTAAAAACTTTGCAACTTGATGAAACCAGTTATATAGATGAAATTTTAAAAAATACTTATTCTGATATGGTTTATAATTGTTCTTATAAGGATAAAGTTTCGATAAAAGTTACTTTACTGTTTGAGCATAAAAGTTTTAAAGTTTCTTATCCCCACCTTCAATTACTTTCTTATATTCTGAGAATATGGGAAAAACAAATATCAGAAAAAAAAAAAATAACGCCGATAATTCCAATTATTTTTTATCACGGAAAAGGAGAATTTAAGAAGAAAAATATTGTAAAATATTTTGGAAAAAACTTAGATGAAAATTTGAAAATTTTTATTCCAAATTTTGAATATATTTTAATTGATACAAATTTGTTTAGCAACGAGGAAATTGAAAATTTATATGATGGTTTACATCTTCAGATGGGTATGCTTTTAATGAAAAATATTTTCACAGAAAAAGAAATTGTAGAAAATATAAATAAATTTTTTTCCAATGTAAAAGAATTATTTAAAACGGAAGTTGGAAAAAGTTTTTTTAATTCAATTGTTTCTTATTTGTTTCACGCAACAAAAGTAGAGTCTAAGGTTTTTTCAGAAAAAATATCAGAAATTTCAAAAGAAGCTGGAAAAAAATTTATTTCTACAGCAGATAAGTTAATTTTAAAAGGAATGAAAAAAGGAATTAGAAAAGGTATGTCTGATGGAATGAAGAAAGGTGTTGAAAAAGGAAGAACAGAAAGTATAGAAAAAATAGCTTTCAATTTAATAAATAATGGTTTAGATAATCATTTTATTAAAAAAGTTACATCTTTGAATATTAAAGAAATTAAAAAATTAAGAAATTTACAAAAATTAAATGTATAATTTTTTTATAAAAAATCTTCGAAAAATCGTCCAAAATTTTAATACTTTTTAATTTAAAAAAAAATTTTTTTTCTTCAAATTCGTCCAAAATTTAATATTTTTTAATTTCAAAATTAAAAAAATTTTTTTCAAAAAACCCCGAATTTTTAAGATTTTTTGAAATTAAAAAATAATTTAAATTAATGTTTAAAAAATTTTAATACGAAAAAATATCAATATTTGTATTAATGTAATTAATATTGTCAATATAATATTAATAAAAATATTCTTTGAAAATTTATAATTTTTCATCTCTTCAAAGATAGTTTTAGGATTTTCTGGTTCTACTTTTATTATTTTAGTTCCTGCAATAAAATCACCTAATCTTCTGTTTGGAGAAAGCAAAGCAATAATTACCTCAATTGGCCAAATAAGCCATGTTATATTTCTAATATAGCATTTTAATTCATTTGCAGGCATATTGTTTTTAATATCAATTACTTGATACCCATAATTTCTTTTTGCAATGCTTTTAGATCCAAAAAAATCTTTATTATTCAGAATAAAAATGATTATAAAAAATAAGATATAAATTTTTACGCCTAAAAAAACATGCATAAAAAAAATAGGTGTTGATAATAACACTACAAAATTAAGGTCATACAAGATTATTATAAGTCTTTCTGGAAGAAATCTAACATTTCTTTCCATACTTTTTAATATTTTATCTAAAATCATTTTTTAAATTTATTTATTTTTATTATTTATAATTTACTTTTACGAAAAAAAGTTTTTTAAAAAATCATTAAAAAAATAGCCGATTTTTGAAAAAAAATTCAAAAATTATAAAAATTTATTTTAAATCTTTTTTTCCATTTTTGTTAAAACAATAATTACCTCTTCACAAATTTTTTCATAAATATCAGTGTTTTCAGTATAATAAGCGATACTTGTTTCAAATTTTTTTTTTGTTATATTATGTTTTTCAAAAATAGAATTATAATAAGATTTTATTTCTTCTATTTTTTTACGCTTATAAACACTATTTACTGAGATTGCAGCGTCTGCAATATGAATATCAACTATTATTTTTACAATTTTTTCTCTATTTATAATATCTTTTTGGAAATTATTTTCTACCTTATTACAAGATAAAAAACTTAAAAAAAATATCATTTTTAGGAAAAAAAAATTTTTAATTTTAAACATATTTTAAAATTTTTTATAATTAAAATTTATCATCAAAATGTCATTAATTTATATTAAAAAATAACAATATCAAAATAAATATAACTATAATTTTAAATCAATTTAATTTTATAAAAAACAAAAATTAAATAAAAAATAATATTTTTGATAAAAAAATTATTTTTTAAGATTATGAATAAAATTTTAAATTTTTTCTCATTAGTAAAATTCTCTCATACTATTTTTGCTTTACCTTTTGCATTAATAGGTTTTTTTCTTGCTTATGAGAAAACACAAAACTTAGATATAAAAATTTTGATTTTTGTTATTTTTTGTATGGTTTTCGCAAGAAACTCTGCTATGGCATTTAATCGTTTTATTGATAGAAAAATAGATAAAAAAAATTCAAGAACTAAGAAAAGAGAAATCCCTTCTAATAAAATATCAGAAAAATCTGCAATATTTTTTATTATAATAAATATTTTATTATTTTTTACGACAACATTTTTTATAAATAAAATGGTTTTTTTCTTATCTCCCATTGCACTAATTATTATTTTAACTTACAGCTATAGTAAACGTTTTACTTTTTTGTGTCATTTAATTTTAGGTCTTGCTTTAGCTTTATCGCCCATTGGTGCTTATTTAACAATTACAGAAAAATTCGATTTTTTACCTTTAATTTTTTCTTTTATAGTAATGTTTTGGGTTAGTGGTTTTGATATAATTTATTCTTTACAAGATGAAAATTTTGATAAAAAAGAAAATTTACATTCTATTCCAGTTTCTTTTGGAAAAAAAAAGTCTTTACAAATTTCTTTTATATTTCATATAATAACTTCTTTTTTAGTTATTTATGCAGGTATTTTTGCAAAATATAATAATTTTTATTGGATAGGAGCGATTATTTTTATTGCTTTATTATTTTATCAGCATAAAATAATTTACGAAAATAATTTAGAAAAAATAAATATTATTTTTTTTTCAAAAAATGGAATTGCAAGCATAATTTTTGCTTTTTTTACTATTATGGAAATAATTATATAAAAAAATATTTTTTTTAATTATTTGTAATAATCAAAATGTTTTTATAAAAACATTAAATTTTTGGACGAATTTTTGAAAAAATTTTGGTTCTTGGAACCTTTTTGTGAAATATAAATTTTTTTTATTAAAA
>JAOZVH010000020.1 GCA_029938235.1 Bacteroidales bacterium | reverse complement strand
TTTAATTATAAAAAGTTCGTAAAATTTCGTCGTTTTTTTGAAAAAAATTTTTTTTTAATTATAAAAAGTTCGTAAAATTTCGTCGTTTTTTTGAAAAAAAAATTTTTTTTTAATTTAAAAAATCATTAAAATTTTGTCGTTTTTTTGAAAAAAAAATTTTTTTTAATTATAAAAAAACATTAAAATTTCATCGTTTTTTTTGAAAAAATTTTGGACGATTTTTGAAAAAAATTTTTTTTTAACATTGGAGGTTTTTTTTCAACCTCCAATGTTTGTCGAAAAATTTTCATTTTAAATATTTTATTTCATTAATATTATGAATTCTAAAAATATTTTTTGTAGCTTTTTCTATTATTAAATCATTTTGTGTTATACAATTACCGTCTTTATCATAAAGCCCAAAAACTTCATCTACTTCATAAGAAGCAAAACCTTCAGAAAAATCATTTATTTTTCCAAGCAATTTCTCTATATTTTTTGTGATTTTTTTACATTTTAATCTCGGTTTATAATTTTCAGTGTTTCCAAAAGTATCTATATAATACCAAGGACTACTTTTAAATTTAACTTTTGCAAATCCATTTTTGAAATCTTCTGCTTTCTTAAAAATAAAATTTATTGTTTTTTCTCCTTTTTTATTTATATAACCGTAATAAGCATTACCTGTATCTTTTTCATACTTTTTTACGACAGCAAATCCTTCATTAAAACTTCTCGCTTTCATATAAATACATCCTATTTCTTCTTCGCCATTTTTATTTATATATCCATAATTATCATTAAATACTACACAAAGTCCTTCGGAAAATTCACCTATATATTTATATTTTCCAAAAGGAATAACAAATTCAATATCTGAATTAATCATCGCATATTCTTTATCTTTATTCATCAAAATAAAATTATTTGCTTCTTTATCAAATTTTATTTCTTTATATTTTGGTCTAAGTACAAATTTTCCAGAAGTATCTATTATACCATAATACTTATCTTTTTTAACTACAGCAAGACCATTAAAAAAATCACGACAGCTTTTAAATTTCGGTTTAATTATTACTTCTTTATTTTTATTAATAAAACAATATAAAGTTTTTGCTTTTATTAAACCAAAAAAAAATTTCACTCTGATGGGAATAAATGTAAGTCCATTATTAAAATTTCCAGTAATTCCAAATTTTGGTTCTATAATAAAATTTCCTGTAGTATCAATAAAACCCCATCCACCTTTTGTTTTTACACTTGCTAGATTTTCGCTAAAATCATTCGCTTTACGAAAATTAATCTCTGAAATTAACTCTCCACATTTATTTATATAATTATAATTATGTCTATCAATTTTAATAACAGCTCTTCCATTTTTAAACTCTCCGGCTCCGTAAAATTTATGTTTTATTTTAACATAAGAATTTGAATCTATATAACCAAAAATACTATTTTTTAATTTCTTTTTCGTGATGAAAAATATTCCATTATTATAAACATAATTTATTTCATTAAATTCTGCTTCTATAATAATATTTCCTACAGAATCTATTACTCCCCATTTATTTTTTATTTTCACTTTATAATAAGGAATTTTTGCCCAAGTTTTTTTTGTAGTGTCAGCATAAAAATGCCTTATTTCATCAAATTCGAAATTTACTTTTACCGAATTATCATGCGAAATTACCCCCCATTTACCAGACTTTTTTTCGGCAATAAATACATTATTGAAATATTTTTGCAGAAATTTATATTTTGCTTCTACTATTAAATTCCCCATAGAATCTATTACTCCCCATTTTCCTTTTTTGCAAAATGCAAGGCTGGAAAAATATGAAGATAAACCTTCATAAGAAAAACCGGGAACTTGTAGAGTATATTTTTTGTTCTTGGAAATTAACTCTTGTTTATGACCGAAATAAGTTATTTTTCCACCATTATTTATTCTGGTATAATTTTTTTTAAAATCTCCTATGAAACCACATTTTCTTAATAATTCTCCTTTTTTTGTAATTAAAGCAGCTCTACCATAGCTACTAAAACATCTCGCGATACTTGTAATTTTAAAATCTTCAAGATTTATAACTGGATATTCTGCTGGTAATACGACTTTAAATTTTTTCTCATTTATAATACCATAACAATTTGGATACTCATTTTGTTCTTCTATTGCAGTCAAAGTTAGATTTTTATTTCCCAAATAATTTTTCCAATATTTATCATAAATATAATCTGTGATTTTTATCCCTCCGGTTGAAAATAAACCCCATTTATTTTTTATTTTATTCAAACGCCACATTCCTTTTTCTTCTCGTATCCTGACCGAAATATAATTTTTATATTTTGTTTTATATATTAATTGCCCGTCCTCCTCAAAAGCTAAAACTAATGTTGTACTGTCAGCAATAGGAATTTTAATATTATTCTTAGAAAAATTTAAATTTTTCTCTATTTCAAAATTATAATATAAAGTATCAAGCAAAATTTCTCTGGAAGAATTTATTAAACCAAATTTATAATATTGTTTTTTTACACTTCCTTTTATTAATTTTTTATTAATTTTTTTCTTATAATACATTCTATTCAAATCATTATTTGATAATAATTCGAAATTATAAGAAGCAACATAAAAAATATTATTATTATTTGTAGGAATAATTTCCCTATAAGTAGGAGCAATAATTTCTTTACCGTTAATATTAATAATTCCTTTTTTATTTTCCGTATTTATTGTTGTAAAAAAATCATCATTTAATATCTTAAAATCACAATAAAAATGTTTTATTTTTATTTTACCATTTAAATCGGCAATTCCTTTTTCCCCATTTTTATTAAAAACAACACATTTTCTATTTATTTTAATATCGTCATATTCTATTTTTAAAATTATTTTGTTATTTTTTAACATTCCAAACTTATTGTCTTTGCAAACAATATACAAATCATTATTATTATTTTTAGGAAAAAAATCATCGTATAATGGCGAAATTAAAATTTTCCCATCTTTTGAATATAAACCTTTCAAATTTTCATCTTTTTCAACATAAAATTTATCGTTCTTAAAATTTATTTTTGAAAATTCCATTGGAATAATAATTTCAAAATTGGAATTTGCAATTCCATAATTACCATTTTTAGAAATATGAAAAAAATTTTCGTTTGCTTTTTTTTCTAAAAAATTGGAAATACTATATTTATAATTCTTTTTTTTGTAAATAATTTCTTTAAGAATATCTACTTCTAAAATTTTTTCTTCTTTTGTTTCCTTATTTACGGACTTATATTTATTAATAAAATATAAATAATGACTATCGGTTTCACAAAAGTATAATTTGCTTGTTGGTTCCGTAACTTTTATTTTTTTATCTAATTTCAAAACAAAATAATTAGAATTCTTTTTAAAAAAAATGAGGTTTTTTCTTTTAATATTTATTTCATCGAAGAATTTAGATTTATAATTTTTTTCAGGAATATATAAAGATATTTTCTTATTTTTATATAAGAAAAAATAATTATATTTTGTTTGATTTATGATGTCATCATAATATTCTGTAAATTTGTTTTTTCCTATATCAAACAAAGAATGCAATTTATTTTTTGATACATAAATAAATTTTTCGTTTAAAATATTAATAAATGAATATTTGAAATCTAAAATCTGTTTATTTTCATAATTATATAAAGCAAATTTATTATTTTTTTTTGCTATAAAATAATGTGAATTATTTGTGTTAATATGTGAATATATAATTTCAGTAATTTTTTTTCCTGTCGGAGATAACAATCCGCACAAAGTATTTTTTTTAACAATAAAATACTTTGAATTTTTACAATTAATTTTGTTATATAAAATATCAGTAATTTTTTCTCCTGTCGGAGATAATAAACCGTATTTATAATTTTTTTTTACAAGTATTACATTTGAAGGTTTTATCACTTCCAAAGAATCATAAATCAAAGGCACAATAGTATCAAAATTTGTATTTATTGCACCCCATTTTTCATTTTTTAAAACTGCTAAAGGAATATCATTATTACTTTGTCCGAGTAAATTTAAGTTCAAAATAAAAAATATAGAAACAAAAATTAAAGATTTCATTTTTTAAATTTTATAATTTTTTTATAGAGAAGCGATAATTTCATCTAATTCTTCAACAGATTCTATTTTTCTTCCCGTAGAATTTAGTTCCAAAATTACATCTTTCATATTATGAGAAATATGATTTTGAATTTTTATAAAATCATTTGAGCTTAAAACTGCAATTTTATTTTCTGGTAAAATAGCAATAAATTTATTTTTTAAATTTTTAGACAGATAGATATTATTTTTTTCAAAGGGATTTAAATTAACAACAACATTGTCTTCATTTCCAGTAATATGAAAAACGTTAAATTTTGTAATATCTTCTTCTTTTTTTATTTTAAAATCTGCAAGTATATTAATTGCATCTTTTCTATGATAAATACGGTCGTAATTGTGTAATCCAAGAGTTGAAACGGAAGTTTTACGTTTGCTATTATTTCCCGTTTGATTTTGAGAAGACACATTAGAAGCATTAAAATTATTCATCGCTTTTTTAAAAGCTTTTCCTGAAAACACTGGCGAAACAAATAAATTATGATTTTTTTTACCTTTTTTGAAAGAAAGAGTATATTTTCCTTTTTCGGAAGTTTTAGAAAGTGCAGGTTTAAAAATCCCTCTTTGCATTAATTTCATTACTTCATTATTTGTTTTAGCACCAGCATATTTCCATATTATATCCGAATAAATTTTTATTTCGTCAATATGATTATAATTAATATCTATTTCCATTATTAAATCTTCGTCGATATTTAATTTACTAGGTTTTAAACCAAGATTTTTAGGAGCACGTTTTTTAGTTTTTGGAATTTCTAATTCTTCATAAGAATTTTTATATATCCAATTTTCTTCGTCATATCGATAAAAATTATAATTTTCATCGGTTTTCAAATCATATGTAATACTTATTTCTTTTCCGTCTTCAAGGAAGACTTTTTCTCCGTTTACAAAAGCGTTAATGTCAAACATTCCTGCCGTTTGAAAATTATATGAAACTCCTGCACTATCATATTTCATATCTATATTTAAAGCAATTATTTCGGCAGCACTTCTTATCTCTTTGTAAGTAATTTTTACATCTTCAGAAATTTTATCCCCATTTTTATCAACAAACGCTTCCAATGGAAGATTTAATTCTGTTCCATTTTTCTTCGAAATAAAATTGTTTTTAAGACCTGGCTTATAAACAAATTCTTCACTTTCAATATCTATATTTTCTAAAACAGGAATTTTATAGATATCCTTATCTTTTTTCTTTTCAGAAACTTCTGCCGATGATTTGACATTATTTTCATTTTCGTTACTTTGATTTGTACTTTTATCAGAACAAGAAAAAAATAGAAATGAGATAATAAGCACAAATAAACTTTGTAAATTCATAAAATTATATTTTAAATTTTATCAAAAATAGTTTTTTTATTTTTTTAATAAAAAAATAATCTTTATAAATATTAAAAAAAATCGTCGTTTTTGAAAAAAAATTATTTTTTATTTAATAATTTAATTCATTATTTTTTTTTAATTTAAAAATGTTAAAAATTTTGGCGTTTTTTTGAAAAAATTTTTTAATTCGTTCAAAATTTTAATATTTTAAAAATTAAATTAAAAATTTTTTTTTATTATAAATTTGTTTTAATATTGTTATTAATTTTTTTAATAAAATATTATGTACAAAAAATTATTATTAATATTGGGAATATTTTTTTTATTGTCAAATTACTCTTATTCACAGCAAAATTTCAAAGCTTTTATAAATTTGACAGTAACCGATATGAAAGATAAGCCAAGTGTTGGAGACCATATGTTATTTGTAAGTGACAAAACTGGAAAAATTCTTTCGTCTATAACAAAGAAAGGAGGATTATGTAAATTTGAAGTTCCTAGTGGGGCTGTTTATACAATTAAAATAAAATCATACAGTGATACGGTTACTTTATATAAGGTGGAAATTCAGAAAGCTAATTATGACCAAAACTTTGAACTTACATTAAAATATCAGTTACCTAAAACTTATACTTTAAAAAATGTGAATTTTCAATCGGGAAGTTCAAAATTAAAATCTTCGTCATTTAAATCGCTTAACGAACTTGCAGAATTGATGTTAAATAAAAAGACATTAAAAATTGAACTTGCTGGACATACAGACAGTCAAGGAGACGATGCCTTAAATTTAAAACTTTCACATGCAAGAGCAAAAGTCTTAAAAAATTATCTTGTTAAGAAAGGTATTACAGCAAAAAGGCTTATAGTGAAAGGATACGGCGAAACAAGACCAATTGCAAATAACGCAACAGAAGAAGGTAGAAAGAAAAACAGGAGAACAGAAGTTATTATAATAGAACGCTAATAAATTGAAGCAATAATCAATTAATGCTTCAAAACATGCTTAAACATTTGAGGTTTGAAAAAAAACTCCAATGTTATTTTGCAATGTCTTTACGTAAAATAAAAAACATTAAAATTTTGGACGTTTTTTGAAAAAAATTTTTTTTCGAAATTAAAAAAAAATAAAATTTTGGACGTTTTTTTTTAGATTTTTTTTTTTTTTAATATTAAAAATTTATCTAAATTTGAAAAATGGCTTTGCAATGGAAAATAACAAAGTAAATCAAATGAAAGGTGCTTATAATATCGGTAGAATATGGGCTTTTATTATTATGGATAAATATGAAAACAGAAAATATAAATATCACGAATCAGAATTTTTCAAACTTGTAAAATAGACGAACTAAAACAAATATACATAAATCTTAAAGCCGTAAAACATAAATATTGTAAACTTTAATGTGTATTTTTCAATGAAAAATTAAAAACATTGAAATTTTGGCGTTTTTTTGAAAAAAAATTTTTTTTATTTTAAGATTAAAAAATGTTAAAATTTTGGACGATTTTTTGATTTTTTTTTTAATTATAAAAACATTAAAATTTTGAACGATTTTTGAATTTTTTTTTTTTAATATTGCTCATTTTTTTAATCAAAAAAAATCGGAAAAATTTATTTTTCCGATTTTTAAATTTTTAATCTACATCTATAGATATTCCACCACCACCACCAGACGAACCTCTTGGCTTTGGACCTTTTCTAACTACAGGTAAATATTTTTCTTTTACAACCAAAGTTTTTGTAAAAATATCATGTAAACTGCGTCTTCTTCTGGTTAAAATAGCGAATAAATAAGTAAAAGTAAAAACACCTAATATTTTTAAAAAAAATCTTATGCTTGCTCTCATAAAAGAAATTTTCCCACCATTTATTCCAACAACTCTTAATCCCATAATTCTTTTTCCTACGGTTCTTCTTTGTTTACCACTTTCTGACATTGCAAAATGTAACCAAAAAGCTGTTGTACCAACAAAAATAGATAATGGAATATACCAATAAAAAACAAGAGCAGCAATAGCGGCTTTTAAAGCTCCTATTAAAATATCAAAAATAAAAGCAAAAACTCTTCTAAAATTGTTACTAAAAATACCATTTAAAACTTTTTTTTCCACACCAAAAAGCAACAAAATATCTTCGTCTTTAATTTTTGTTTTTTTCATCTCCGAAGTAAAAAACAATTTATTTTTTGACAATTTATATTTCATATAATCATCTCGTAAAAGATCTAACCTATCTATCCTATCAATATTTATATCGTCATCAAATAATATTTGAATATCTAATCTAATTTTTTTGATTTTTTCGTCATTGTCGTTTTTTACGTCAAAAATTTCTTTAAAAGAAATATTATCAGAAAAATCATTATTCAGAAGAACAGAACGTTTATACAAATTTAAAATTAAAATAGAATTTAATTCATCTTTTAATTTGATAGCAGATTTTGTTGCATTAGCATAAGAATTTAAAACTATCTTATCATCAAATTTCTTACAAGAAATTTTTTTCAAGAATTTGCTTTTAAAAGTTTCTAAGTAACTTTTATATTTTCCGTTTTTGAATTTATCATTTAACTTTTCCATAGATTTATGATAATTTTCAAAAGAAGTTTTTTCAATCATAATTTTTTTATTTAAAAAAATATTAAAAATTTATTTTAATTTTATTTATTCTCCACCGCCATCTCCACAGCCACCGCCGCCGCAACCACCGCCGCCACCGCTGTCTTTTGACCCTCCTCCTGCAGAAATTCTTCTTTTAATATAAGCAGGAACATATTTATCTTTTACTACCAAAGTTTTATTTGCTATCATATCAGAAAAACTTATTTTATCCTTATTAAAAAATAAAATTAAATATCTAAACAATAAAAAATTTAAAATTTTTCCAATGTATCTAATGCTAGCTTGTCCAATTGAAATATGTTCTGCTTCTATAGTTACAACTTTTAATTTCAAAAACTTTTTTCCAAAAGTAGCTTGCTTAACACATTCTGCAATTATATAACGCAGCCAAAGAATTAAAAATAAAATTACGAAATAATAAATATTATCAGAAAAAAACAATAAAAACAGCATAACAGAAAATGGAACAAAATCATCTAATAAAAAAGCTATTGCTCGCTCTTTATTATTATCGAATATATCAATGACAACTTTTTCAAAAATACCAAATATTGACAAAATAAAATCATCAGAAATTTCATTTTTTTTCATCATATAAGCAAAAAATATTTTTTTCCTTGATAAAAGATTTCCTACATAATTAGACCTTGAATATTTTCTTCTTGTATCGTATCTATCTAATTTTTTTATGTCAATAAAATTATCTAATAAAAGACTTATATCAGACCGAACATTTATAATTCCTAATTTATTATCATTTTTTGATGCGAAAATTTCTAATATGGAAATTTCTTGAATACAATTATTATTATTCAAGGATGCATAAATATAAGAATTAAGTAATAAAACAGTATTTAAATCTTCATAAGATTTAATAGATGATTTTACAGCATTTGCAAAACATTCTTTAAATAAAAAATCGTCAAATTTATTAGATAAGGCAATTCCTAAATAATCTTCTATAAAAGTTTTAAAAACTTTTTCATAATTTTCTTCCCTAAATTCGAGATTTAATTTTTCTAAATTTTCATGAAAATCCTCGAAAGAAATATTTTTTATCATAATTTTTTTAAATTATTTATTTTGCAATATATAAAAAAAATATATTTTTTATTACAATAAAAAAAATTATTTTTGTTTTACAATAAAAAACTTAAATTAAAAAAAATGAAAAGAATATTAAATTTTTTTTTTATAATTTTTCTTTTTTCTGATGTTTATTCTCAGGTACATGGTGGAATTTATGTGAAAGAAAATTTTCCTAGTAGAGAAGTTACTCCTTATCAACATATTAGAGAAGGTGATATGATGTGGTCTAAGAAAATATGGAGGATAATTGATCTAAGACAAAAAATTAATCATCCTTTATATTATCCAACTGAACCTCAGGGAGGTTTTGATGACCGTAAAAGTTTGATTGATTTGATAATTTATGGTGTAAAAAACGAAGGCTTAAATATTTATTCTCCTGACAATCCATATAGTGAATTTAAGATACCTATGACACATGAAGAACTTATAGAACGACTTGGTGGAGGAATTGATAGTGTTCCTATAGAAAACCTAGAAACAGGCTTAATTGAATACAAGCCAGTACCAAAAGAGTTGAGAACTAGTGAAGTAAAAGAGTTTCTTGTGCTGGAAGGCTGGTTTATAGATAGGAAACGTTCTGTTTTGGAAGCAAGAATTCTTGGTTTATGTCCTGTAAGGTGTTATTACAGAGAAGATGATATCGACCAGGAAAATCAAATGAAAAAATTAATTGGTTGGGTTTATTTTCCCCAAGCAAGATATATTTTTTCAAAAAATCAAGTTTTTAATCCTCACAATAGTTCCGAGCATAGAACTTTTGATGATATTTTTCACAAAAGGTTATTTTCTAGTTTTATAGTTAAAATAGAAAATACTTATAATAATAGGAATATTAACAGTTATACAATAGGTTTAAAAGCAATATTAGAAGGCGAAAAAATAAGCGAAAATCAAATCCGTAAAGCTTATTCAGATCTTTGGGAGCAATAAAAATTATAATTTGTTTTTATAAATTCATTAAAAAAAAAAATATATTTATTTTGTAATAAAAAATTTAAATTAAAAAAAATGAAAAGAATATTAATTCTTACTTTTGTTGTTTTTCGCCATATGCGTCAAGCGTCTCGCTTGACATATAAACATCTTTCGGAAATTTTTTGGTTTAAACATTTGAGGTTTGAAAAAAATCTCCAATGTTGTTTTTTAAAATTATTAAAATATTTGGGCGTTTTTGAAAAAAAAAATTTTTTAACATTGGAGGTTTTTTTTAAATCTCCAATGTTAAAACCAGTTTTTGAAATTAAAAAAAAATTTTTTCAAAAAACGCCGAAATTTTAATATTTTTTAATTATAAAAAATTGGCGTTTTTTAGAAAAATTTTTTAATTTTAAATTAAAAAATATTATAAATCTTGCGATTGGGCTTGTTTTCATATATTATAAATTTATGATGAATAATTGTGCGGTGAAAACACCGCACAGGTGCAAGGTTTATTATTGTTTTGTACTTAATTTAATAAAAATTGTTAAATGTCTGAAAAACAGAACTTTATTTTATATTTTTTATTAAAATAATTTTTTTTGAAAAAAAAGTGTAAAAAAATTTGCAAATAAGAAAATTATATTTATCTTTGCAACACAAATTAGCGCAGCTTTTACAGCTTTTACAGCTTAATGCTTTTTGTTAATTTGTAAATATTAATTTTTTAATTTTTTTTTACAAATGAAAAATAATTATTTATCAGTATTGTTTATAGCAATATTATTGCTTTTTTCTTCTTCTTGCCAAGAAGAAGAAAATATTTTTCTTAAAGAGAAACATTTGAAAAATGAATTTGTTAATCCTTATGATTATGTTGGTTATCATCACAATAGAGTTTTAGAGTTTATTTATAATGAAGCTGTGAAAAATGGAGAAAATCCAAACAAAGAAACAGTTATTGATAACATTGTAAACTATGCGGTAAGCAATTTAGAAGAGTATGCAGAGAATGGAATTAATAAAGAAACTTTAAAAGCTAATTTATTGATTATGGATACTGTATCAATGTTTTTACATCCAATATCAACTGTTCCATATTTAGATAGGTTAGAATATGTTTTATTAGATAAATATGTAGATACCACAAGCTTTGATGCTTTACACTCAATAATTACAAACATAGAATTTTTAGTTTATTCAGACGAAAATTTAAGTGGTGAAGAAAAAGAGTTAGTTTTAGGAACAGCTTCTGTAATACATCACAGTCTTAGGTTTTGGGAAGAAAATTTAACTAAATATAAATTATTAAAAAATTCTCGTAAAAGAAATTGGCCTATTTGGGATAAAATTTGTCATATTGCAAAAGAGGATTCTAGAGGTTATAGATTGGGGAGAGACCATTGGTTAGTTGGTTCTGTTTGTAATGGTATATCTTATAGTGCTGAAAGATCTTGGAATGCTATAGATGATAAGTAAATTCTTTATTCTTTTTATAAAAAAAAAAATAAGGAGAAAAAGAGAAAAATAAAAAAATCAATACTATTATATAATTTAGTATTGATTTTTATAATAATTGTGTGAAATGCTTAAGTAAATGAAAAGATGTATTTTCATCTATAAAATAAGCCAATATTAAAATATAAATTAAAAAAAAAACAAAAATTTTTTTAAAATTAAACTCTAATAAGGATCAATTAATAAAAACTTTTTTAATGAAAATTATAATAATAATTTTCCTTTCTTTTTATGTTTTTTCACATAATTTTTTGTTTTCAAAAACACAAAATTATTTATCTGTTAAAGGAATAGTAAAGGATCAAAATACAAAAAAAACTTTATCGTTTGCAAATATTAGTATAAAAGAAAAATATATAGGTACATTAACAAATGAAAAAGGAAAATTTAACTTTAAATTTTTAAAAAAATATAAAAATGATACACTTTGCATTTCTTATATTGGTTATTCTACATTAGAAAAATCAATTAAATTATTGAATTTTGGTGAAAAAAAATATCAGATTTTTTATTTAAAAAAAACTGATAGCCAATTATTACCAATTACAATTATAGATAAAAAAATAACAGCTAAAGAAATTATAAATAAAGCAATAAAAAAAATTCCAGATAATTATTATACTGATGAACATTTAATGGAGACTTATTTTATTTCAGAAGAAAATCTTTATAATAATGGTAAACTTTCTGAAAATATGAAAACAGAAGCTGCTATAAAAATTTATACACCTAAATATAAAAAAAGACATAGAATATATGGACAAAAAACAGATGAAATTTTCAAAATTTTAGGCATAAAAAAAGAAAGAAAAACTTATAAAAAAGATACTTTTCTTTTAATGCAAAAAAACATTTTAAAAAAAATGATTTTTAGAAATATCTTTAGATATAAAGATAGAGGGAAATATTATGATTTTTTAAATAAAAGAAAAAATAAGCATTACAAATTCACAATCAAAAATAATATTAATTATAATGGCAATTTAATTTATGAAATTTCATTTAATAATGAGAAAAAAAATAAAAATTTTCTATCTGATCCCATAAAGTCAAACTATGGGAAGATATATATTAGACAAAAAGATTATGCAATTTTAGCCATAGACACTCATCAGAAATATTATTCTGATTTTAGTAAATCTTTTTTACATATTAAAATAATATATAAAAGTTATAAAGAAAAATTATTTTTATCTTTTATTTCTTTAAATTACAATTTCAAAATAATAGACGAAAAATATAAACAAGAAGAAGAATTTAAAAATTATTTTGATAGTACATCACACAATATAAAATTATTAATAAATAAAGTTGAAACAGAAAATATTACAAAAATAAAAAAAAATAATTTTGAAAAAAAACATTTTCATCTTCAGGATAGTTTAAAATATGATAAAGAATTTTGGGAAAATTATAATTATATTTTAGATACCATTCCAGAACAAAGAGATAGTTTGCTATTTAAATAAAATAAAAAAAATTCAATGATTTATCAATTCTGCGCAGTGTGGTGTTTTCACCACACAATTACTCAATTTCAAAATAAAAAAATTTTTTTCAAAAATCGTCCAAAATTTAATGTTTTTTTATTTTGAAATTAAAAAAATTTTTTTTTCAAAATTCGCCCAAAACTTCAACATTTTTTAATCTCAAAATAAAAAAATTTTTTTTTCATAATTCGCCCAAAATTTTAATATTTTTAAATAAAAAAATTTTTTTCAAAATTCGTCCAAAATTTCAACATTTTTTAAATTTAAAATTAAAAAAAATTTTTCAAAAAAACGCCAAAATTTTTATAAAATATAATATTTTATTTTTTTAATTTTATTATTTTTAATAATAAAAATTTTTCATATAAAAGAAATTTTTTTCATATAAAATTAATGAGCATTTTTTATAAACATTTGACATTCAAAGATATAAAGTGATATTCAAAATATGGCATAAAAGTTGAAATTATTATATTAGAATTTTTTATTAAAAATTTAAAAAAAAATGAGAAAAATAGTTTTACTATTTGTAATGACGATTTTTGCAATAAATTTATTTGCAAATCCTATTGACAAAAAAAAAGCTTTACTTATTGCAAGTAATTTTTATTCAAACAACTTAAAATTATCAAGTGATTTAACACTTGTTTATGAATGTATTTCGCAAAAGCATAGTACAGACAAAAATAAACAAGCAGAAAATCTAACTTTTTATTATGTTTTTAATTCTGATAATGGATTTATAATTATTTCAGGAGATGATGATGTTTATCCTGTTTTAGGATATTCAAAGTCTAAAACTTTTGATGTAAATAATTTACCTGATAATTTTAGAAAGTGGCTTGAAAATTACAAAAAGCAAATCAATTATGTTATCAGCAATAATATAAAAGCTACAGAAGAAATTAAGAAAGAGTGGGAAGATCTTAAACAAAATAAAAAAATTTCAAAAAGCACAAGTTCTGTAAATCCATTAGTTACGGTTACTTGGGGACAAAGTCCTTATGTAAATGCCTTATGTCCTTATGATATTGATGCAGGTGCAGGAAACGGTTATCACGCAGTGGCAGGTTGTCCTGCGACAGCAATGGCACAAATAATGAAATATTGGAATTATCCAACAACAGGAACAGGTTTCCATTCATATAATCATGATACTTATGGAAATTTATCTGCAAATTTTGGTTCTACAACTTATGAATGGGAATCAATGCCAAATAATGTTTACAGTCCAAATAATGCTGTTGCAACTTTAATGTATCATTGTGGTGTAGCGGTAGAAATGGAATATGGTCCAACTTCAAGTGGCTCTTACGTAATTATGGATTTTTGGGCTTGGTATTCTGATGAACAAACTTGTGAATATGCATATCAAACATATTTCGGTTATGACCCAGAAATATTAGAAGGTCTGGAAAGAGAAGACTATTCAGATAATGAATGGAAAGAATTACTAAAAAATGATTTAGATGCAGGAAGACCAATACAATATGCTGGTTATGGACAAGGTGGACACACTTTTGTTTGTGATGGTTATGATAATTATGATTTTTTTCATATAAATTGGGGCTGGTCAGGATCTAATGATGGTTATTTTTTGCTTGACGCTTTAAATCCTGGTTCTGGGGGAACAGGTTCAGGAGCAGGAACATATAATGATGACCAACAAGCAATTATTGGTATTCAACCACCAGCAAACAATATGACTTACGATATTGAATTATTAGATAATTTAACTGTGACACCAAATCCAATTGAATATGAAGAAGGTTTTATTGTTCACACTGACATTAAAAATGTAGGTATAAATACATTTAATGGTGATTATTGTGCTGCAATTTTTGATGATGATTCTAATTTTATTGATTATGTTGAAATTAAAACAGAATATTCTTTGCAAAGTAATTATCATTATACAAATGGTTTAAGTTTTATGACATCTGGTATTTCAACAGCTTTTCCTGGCACTTATTATATTCGTATGTTTTATAGACCAACAGATGGAAACTGGATAATTATGAATGATGGCTCTTACAATAATTATATTCAATTAGATATTCAAAATTCTAATGATATTGCATTATATAGCGATATTGTAGTTAGCACAGGAGATATAATCATAGATGAAAGTTTCGATGTAAATGTAGATATTGCAAATTTTAGTAATACTAATTTTAATGGCTCATATTCAGTTGGTTTATATAATATTAATGATGATAATTTTGAAACTATTGAAACAAAAAATGATATGACATTAACAGCACAAAGTCATTATGAAAATGGATTGACTTTTTCTTCAACAGGCATAAATGTGGAACCAGGAACTTATTTATTAGCAGTTTTACATAAAGAAGATGGTGAGGATTGGGAATTAACTGGTTCACAAAGCTACATAAATCCAATAAAAGTAATTGTAAAAATTGAATCTTTTCAAGCTGACATATACGAAAATAATAATACAGCAGAAGAAGCTTATATTTTGCCTGTCTATTTTAGTATGAATAATGCAACAATCTCTACAATTGGTTCGAATAATCACATTGGTTCTGATTTAGATTATTATAAAATCCAACTTGAATCTGGTTATTATTATACAATAAATGCAAGAGCTCATGACAGCTACAATAGTGATAATGGACAAACATATACAAACGATGTAAGTTGGTCATATTTGTATAATTCTGTATGGTCTGATGTTTACGATGATATAATGCCAAATAATTTTACAGTTAATAATGGAGGAACGATAATTTTTAATGTTTCACCATATTTTATAGGAGGCAAAGGAACATATTTATTAGATATTTCAATAAGTAGAACAGCCATTATAAATGTTGAAACTTTTGATGATAATAATTTCATATCAATTTATCCAAATCCTGCAAATGATTTTGTTAAAATTAAGACATCTAAACCCATTCAAAAAGTTGAAATTATTGATATCTCAGGGAAATTGATTTCTACTAATTTGGCAATTAAAAATAACTTGAAAATCTCAACAAGTAATCTTGAAAATGGAATTTATTATTTTATAATAACAGGTGAAAATTATATTGAACAGCGAAAAATAATTATCTCAAAATGAAGTACTTCGCATTAATATTTTGGTTTTTTATTGCTTGTAATTCTCAAAATAAAATAAACGAAAAATCATTGAGTGTGCCAAGTGCTCCGGTTTTTATTTATAAAACGTCAAATGATTATTTTAATAATGTTCCGGTGACTTTGTCGCCGGACAAAAGTAAAATTATTTCATATCCACATCCAACTGATTTGAAAAAAGGCAATGAATATTCGACACCTACAAAGTTGGAAAATGATTACCTTTTGGATAACAGAGGAATAAATCTAAATACAGCATTTTTAAAACTAACTTATTATGAATATGCTAAACTAAAAACAGCACCATCACTGACGGAATTAAAATCATTAATAGTTGATGATAATCCAATTACTGAATTGTATAATTGTGGATTGAAATCTAATTTTGATGATATTGAAAAACAATTAAATGAAATAATTAAAGAAGAAAAATTTCATAAATATAAAAAATTGAAATGAGAAATGAGGAATTTTTAATGATTTTTCATTCCTCATTCACATTAAAAAATTCCTAATTAAAATTTTCCTCAGGTAAACCAGTTATTTGAGTAATATCTTCATTACTTAATCCTTTTATTTTTAAAGATTTTGCTATTTCTAAGGTTTTCTTTCTTTCGCCTTCTTGCATTCCTTCTTCTCTACCTTTTTCCATTCCTTTTTCCATTCCTTCTTTTCTACCTTGCATCAGACCTTTCTTTAAGCCTTTTTCTATTGCGCTTTCCAAAATATTTTTATCAGAAGCAAGTTTTTCCAAATATTTTTTGTAATTATCTTGCTCATCTTTTGGCATATTCAACATATTTAAGTTTTTTTCCAATCATCAATATGTTTAGATGAACTTCCTTTTTTTACATTATCATTTTTAAACCAATATATCCATTCGTCTATGGTTTCTTTTACTAGATCCTGATATCTATCAATTTGTATTAAATAATATTCCGGATAAATTTCTATCTTGTTGAATTTTGCATCTTTTACCAAATTCATTTTTTCAGTAATCTCGCTATCCTGATGAATTACCTCTCCATTGGTTTTACCAATAAAATGTGTTTTCCCGTGATACAAATAATCTTCACCTATTCCAAGATTAAAATAAAAATACTTACAGAAATTACCTTTGCTATTTTGCTATAGCTATCCCCAGACCTTATGCTCAGCGCAATATGTTTTGATGTTCCGTAAAGTATACGATGCAAATAATCTGATTCGTAAGATGTTGTATTTCAATAATTATATTACGACCTTTGCCGTATCTATCAAAACATAACACGGTTAAACTTATCCTCAGGATAGGTTTTATTGCTCTCCGAGTCCAAAATTGATTTTACAGTAATATTTTTATCTTCCAATAAAGCACATAAAAATCCTTCGGCAATATAATAATTAGATGGGTCTTTTAGCATATATTTCATCGCCCAATCAAAACGTATTAATCTTTTTTCTTTTGACATTTATTTTAATTTTTTTGTAAAGATATTTTTATTATTAAAATTTTGCCATTTTTATTAAAAAATTTTTTTTATAAAAAATGTTAAAATATTTGACGTTTTTAAAAAAAAAAAATTTATTTTAAAATTATAAAAATTTTATTCTGGTTATTAAATAAATATTCATAAAATAAATGTGCTTGGTTAATGACAAAATTGTATACAATATCATTACAAAAATTTATTTACTTTTTTAAAATTAATTCAAAATCATCCTAGATGTCCTAAACATACCATGAAACATATCAAAAATATTTAAATCTCATTTATAATGAAAAAACAAATTCATTTTTAAATGAAAATAATTCTCTTAAAAGATAAAAAATAATAAAAATTTTATTGAATATAAAAAAAAATATTTTTTAATAAATTTGACATTTTATTTTTTAAAATATATTCATCATTATATGATAAAAAAATAATTTTTAATAAAATTAAATTATCTCTTATTGTCATATTATCAACCCAAAAAAACATAAATGTTTTAATGTATTGTATTTTTCAAAAAAACGGCATTTTTTTAATGATTTTAATTTATTTAAATAATTTTTTTTTGAAAAAAACGCCAATTTTTTATAGTTTTTTAAATTTTAATTTAAAAATTAAAATTTTAAGATTTTCATTAAATTCCTTTAATTTCAAATAATTATGTTTTTTTGTTAAATATTCTGCTCGTCTAAGATTTCCAAAATAAAATTTCTGCAACAAACCTGCACCCAAAACATAAGAAGTAAAATAATTTTTTAAAGTTATTTCCCAAATTCCCAAACTTATGGACGAAATATGAAAAATAAAACTTAAAATTCCTTCTTTGAAATAACCAGCATAAATTTGTCCAGAACCTGGTATAAACATAGATAAATAATAAGCCTTTTTTATTGATTTAATTTTCGGAAAATTTTTCTCATCATAAATTTCATTAATATTAGAAATTAAAAATTCCTTATTTATTTTTTCATTTGCGTATAATAAAAATATTTCTTTTGCTTTTTTCCATTTTCCCAATTGGTTGTAATTTAATATTTGTAAAAAATAATATTTTTCTAAAACTTTTTTATCTTTTATAAAAAAATTCATTTGCAAAAACTGATTTTCAGCATTTTTAAAATCTCCGTTCAAATGAGAAGATAAAGCAATTTCATAAAAAATTTTTATTTTTAAAGAGTCATCTAAATTTTTTAAATTCAAATTTTCCAAAGTTTTTTGTGCCTTTTCAAACTCTCTCAATTGTTTATAACAATTTGCTTTTTTTAATTTACATAAAATTTTTTCTTCATTATTTTTTGTTGAAAAAATTATTCTTTCATATTCCAAATATGCCTCTTTGAAATTTTTATTTTTAAAAAAATCATCTGCTTTTTTTAAATTTTGTGAACTAATTGAAGAATGTACGAATAGGAATATGTAAATTAAATAAAATTTTATTTTGTATATTTTCATAAAAAAAATGATTTTGATGTTCTGCTGCTTTATAACTTCCATAAATTCCACCCAAATAAAAAACAGAAAATGCACTTCCAAATAAAATTGTTTGTGGATTGTATTTTCCTTGTTTTACGAAATTTTCTGCAAATAAAACCCCAAATGTAAAACACATAAAAAAAGATGAAATTCCTTCACCAAGTTTTCCTGCATAAATTTTACCCGAACCGGGCAAAAAAGTTGATAAAAATCCCGCAAAAAATGGTGATTTATTTTTATAATTATTTATTTCTTTGAAATATTTTACAAAATTTTTTTCTGCATCTGCTGTAACAAAATAATTATTTTTAAATTTTTTTTCATAAATTTTAAAATTTTCAATATCTCTTTTTAAAAGAGATATTCCTGCAAATTGCAAATTTCTTAATTTTTCAAGATTTTCATTTTTGATATTTAAATCTTTTAAAATTAATAAACTAAGATCATATTTGTAAAGATATAAATTCTCATAAGAAATAAAAAACCTTGATTTCTCATAAAAAGTGGAACTTTCTGTAATTTTTGAAAAATTTTTTATGGACAATTGAATATCTTTTTTTTTATAAAAACAATATCCTTTCAAATAAAAAATTGAATCATGATTTTTAAATTCTTTTAAATCTAAATTATTTAAACAATAAATTGCATCATCATAATTTTCTTTATTTATCAAATGTTCAATAAATTTTTTTTCAAAATCCTGAGAAAAAATAAAATTTTTCAAAAAAAACACCAAAAATATTAAAAAAAATTTTTTCATTAATTCAAATTAAAATAATTTTAAATAAAAAAAATTTTTTATAAAAAATCGTATTTTTTTTATTTTTTTTTATTTTTGCAATTTTAAAATTAAAAATTATGTTGCAAAGAGTACAAACTATTTATTTATTAATATCGCTTATTGCGATAATTCTTGTGTTTTTTTTTCCATTTTCCGAAATTATAGCATATAAAAATTTATTTGAAGAATTTGTTAGTGCTGGATTAGATTCTAAAATAATATTGTATCCATTAGCAGCTTTATTTTCAAAAATGTCTTTAATAATTTTATTTTCAGTAATTTTATTAATGAACATTATAAGTATTTTTCTTTATAAAGATAGAAAATTACAAATGCAAATTTGTTTATATAATTTGATTTTGATATTTATATTTTTCATTTTAATCTCTTATTACGTTTTTATATTTTTAGAGTTTGAAAACATAAAATATTCATTTTCAGTAGTTTTACCATTAATTGCATTTGTTTCGATATTTTTTGCTCGCAAAGGAATAAAAGCAGACGAAAAACTTATAAGAGATTCTGATAGAATCAGATAAATTAAAAAATCCCAATTTATTAAAAAAATTGGGGTTTTTTATAGAAAATTTTTTTTATTCACCAAGTTTCTTAGTAAAAGTTTCTACAACTTGGTATTTCGTACCTGCATGTTTGTATTCATAATTTAAAACAATTCTCGGTACATCATTTTCTGTAGAATCTAATTTTCCAAAAGCATTTTCTCCATTTCTAAACCAATATTGTTTTTCTTCTTCTTCATCAAGAGAACCTGGCTCTTTGAACCAATCTTCATCTACATTCTCATCCAAAGTAGTTGGCAACCAAACAGAATCTTGTTTAAAATTAGTTTGCATATAAATTTTTATATTCTTAATAGAAATTTCTGTTCCATCTGCTGAAGTTTCTATGTCTTCTATATTAGAAAAATCTGACCATCTAACAACATTATTCAAAGTTGCATTCATAGATAAGGTTTGTTCATAATCTCCATTAGTATCAACTCCGTCTACGGTTTTTTTAACTTCCCATTTTCCAGTAAATTGATACATAGCATTTCTAACAATAACGGTTCTTTCTTTTTTTATTTTGTTACCAGCAGCATCAGAAACAGAATAAACAATAATATATTCACCTTCTTTATCCATATCTAAATCGCTAATATCTTCTTTTACAGAAGACGTTAAATCTTTATCTGTATTATCGTCAGCCGTATAACCGGGCTCTTGCCACTCATCATTTAAAACAACGTAAACTTTATCTATGTCTCCACTTTCGTTTGCCTGCAACCTTATGGTTGGAGGAACATTATCTTCGTCTTCACAAGAAATTGTGAAAATAGACAAAATACCAAAAACTAAAATCAAATTCAAAAAACTTAAATGTTTCATATATTTTTTATTAAAATTTTTTTACAAAAATATATAATTTTTTTTATAAATATATATTTTTGTAAAAAAATTATTTATGAAAAAAAAAAGTTTTATAAAATTATTCTACAAAATTTTAATTATTATTCTTATTAGTTATATTTCTTCTTTTATTTTTTTTCGTTTTGATTTAACTTCCGAAAATAGATATACATTATCCGAAGGAACGAAAAATTTAATGAAAAATTTAGATGATATAATTTATATAGAAATTTATCTGGATGGAGAAATGCCAATAGGTTTTAAGCGTTTGAAAAATTCAATTAAGGAATTATTAGACGAATTTAAAATTTACGCATCAGAAAATATAGAATATGAATTTATAAATCCTTCGGAAAGTGAAGATAAAAAAACAAGACGTGAAATTTTTAAACAAATTATAGATAAAGGTATAATTCCTACAAACGTACAAGATAAAGATGCAGAAGGTGCAATGACACAAAAAATAATTTTTCCCGGAGCTTTGATAATTTATCATGGAGAAGAATACGTTTTAAATTTTTTAAAACAAAGTCAAAATCCGAGAGTTTCAGCGGAGAGAAATTTAAATAATAGCATACAGGCACTTGAATATGAATTTGTAAATAAAATTTATAAAGCAATGGAAAAAAAACGAAAAAAAATTGCTTTCATCGACGGACACGGAGAATTAGGAATACCAGAAACAAGAGATATAATGATTTCTTTATCAGAATATTATGATGTAAAGAGAGTTATTATTAATCATCAATTAAGGGCTTTGAATGACTATGAAGCAATTGTAATTGCAAAACCAGACAGTACTTTTGACGAGAAAGATAAATTTGTTATTGACCAATTTTTGATGAATGGAGGGAAAATTTTATGGCTAATTGATGCTGTTAATTCTAATTTAGATAGTTTAGCAAAAAAAAATTTCACAATCGCTTTACCTTATAAAGATTTAAATTTAAATGATATTTTGTTCAAATATGGAGTCAGAATTAATAATGATTTGATACAAGATCTACAATCTTCTGTCATACCAGTAAATGTTTCTTTGAATAAAAGTAAACCCCAATGGCGAGCTATGCCTTGGCTTTATTTTCCATTATTAAATTCAGAAAATCAACATACCATAACAAAATATGTAAATATGGTAAAATCAGAGTTTATAAGTTCTTTAGATACCGTTGGAGGAAATCCAGAAATTAATAAAAAAATTTTATTGAGTAGTTCTAAATATTCTAAAATTATAAATACTCCGGTAAGTATTTCTCTTGATATTTTGAAAAAAAGAATAAATCAAAAGAAATTTAATAAATCAAATATTCCTGTTGCGGTTCTTCTGGAGGGAAAATTTGAATCTGTATTTAAAAATAGAATTCCTAAAAATATTTTAAAAAATAAAGATATAAATTTTATAGAAAAAAGTAAAAAAACTTCTCAGATAGTTGTTTCTGACGGAGATATAATAAAAAATATTGTTAAAATTAATAAAAATGGAATTTTACAAAGTTTACCTCTTGGAACAGATAGATATTATGAGCATGCTTTTACAAAAGGAAATACAGAATTTATTTTGAATGCGATAAATTATTTATGTGATGATTCTGGTTTGATGAGTGTCAGAACAAGAGAAATTACTTTAAGAATGCTGGATAAGGAAAAAATTAAAAAAGAGAAATTAAAATGGCAAATTATAAATGTTATTTCTCCTCTTATTTTTGTTGTGGTTTTTGGAGTTTCTTTGTTTTTTATTAAAAAAAATTTTTACAAAAAATAAAATTTTTTTTAATTTTTAAAATTGCCGATTTTTTTTTTGATTAAAAAAAAATCATAATTCGTCAAAAATTTTAATATTTCAATAAACATGGAGGTTTAAAAAAACCTCCAATGTTGTTTTAAGATTTTTATTATTATAATTCCTCATTAAAAAGTTACTCCTGCTCTGATTCCAACGGTTTTAATAGTTTCTTTTTTACCGCTAATTTTTCCATCTCCATTTTTATCTTGAAATGTGTATCTGTAATCAAAACCTAAATCTACTCCTCCTAAATTATAGGAAATAATATAACCCATCATTGTACTTGGAGTTTTCAGTTCTTGAAAATTTTTCACATTATTTTGATAATAATAAGCTTTTGCAGTAGAAATTTTTGGAATAATTTTTTTCCCTAGTCCTAATTCAGCTTTTATAGATCTTATATTTTCATTTCCGCCACGCAAATCTTGATAAGAAATATCTGCAATAACAAAATTTAATAAATTAAAATTTACTCCGGCAAAATAACCTTGCATTTTATTTTTAATTTTTTCGAGGCTCTCTTTTTTTGTTTTAACAATCAAACTTCCATCTTCTTGTCTTTCGAAATATGCTCTTTCCAATTCATAAGTAAAATCATAATATCCATACAAAAATTCTTTTGATTGGTTTCTATATTCTGCTCTTAATTTAATAAAATCTCCTATTCCAAAACGTACACCAGGAAAAGTTAAACCCCAACCGTGTCCAAGAATGTGAGAAATTTGAGTATAAATATCAATGGAAATTTTATCATTTTTAAAAATCGGATAACCAGCATCTAAACTAACAACCATCGATTGTGAAGTTTCTTTATTCATATCAAATAAATCTTCTCGCTCAGTAGAATCTAACAAATCTTTTTCTATTAATTCAGAAATCGTATAATTACTAACTTCTTTCATTCTGTACTCATCAATTTCAGTAACTAAATTTTTGTCATTTGGAAACATATCTATATCGTCAGCAAAACCGTCTTCATCTTCATCGTTCAAACCATTATATTCATTCAAATCTGTAACTACAGTTGCTCCAATTTCTAAATCACCAAGAATTTTATATGCCACTCTTGTACCAATTAAAACTGAAGGATTTTTCTTAAAAAGCTCTTTGAAATCATTAAGGAATATTTCTGTTTTGAAATCATTCAATTCAAAAGATGTTTCCATTCCAATTCGTTTTTCTGCAGGATATTCTATCATATTTGAATAGCCGTTTACAATATTTGAATAACCAAGATAAGTATAATCTAAACCACCAATTTTTATATAAAATGGATCATTTTTTTTACCCCATCTTAAATAATAAATTTTATCTAAATAATCTATCCATTCGTCCCAGTCTTCTTTTCTAATTTCTCCATCAGCGTCGATATATAATTGTAAATCTAAACCAAAGCCAAATTTCCCCAAAGGAAAATCTCCTCTAATTCCAATTTGTTGATAATTCTCGCCATTTATAGTTGTTGCACCGACAACTGCTGTTCCGGAAATTTTTTCCTTTTCCTGAGAAAAAGCTTTATGAAAGGAAAAATTAAAAAAAATTAAAAATAAATAAATAAGTATTTTTTTCATTGCAAAATATTTTTCATTAAAAAATTACAATTTATAAAAAAAAATGACTCTTGGAACATTTTTATAAATGGAAATTTTTCGAACATAAAAAATATAAATTCCAAAAAAAAAATTAAAATATTTTTAAAAAATTTCATTCCAAATTGTCATTTAAAAAATTAAAAATCAATATTTTAAATGTTTTTTTATAAAGAAAATAATCATGTACATTTAAATAATAATCTATAATTTTGATTTTTTTTAAAATCATAAGCAGAAATTAATTGAATTATTATTCATAATTTATTATTTTAAAATAAAATATTATTTATATTTGTAATATAATAATTTTTTTTAAATATGAAATATAAGATATTATTATTTTTTTTCTTTATAAATATTTCTGTTACTTTTTCTCAGGAATTATACCAAAGGAGTAAAATTAATCAGGTTGTTAAAAATGCGAAACAATATTTAGGAACGCCATATAAATTTGGTGGAAGTAGTAAGTATGGTTTAGATTGTTCTGGTTTAGTGCAAATTGCTTTTAAAAATGCAGGTATTGATATACCAAGAAGTTCAAGAGCTCAGGCTAGTTATTCGAAAGGGGAATTTGTTAAAAAATCTGATTTAAGAAAAGGAGACTTAGTTTTTTTTAAAATGAGAAATAGAATAAGTCATGTAGCATTAGTTATTTCTAATACAGATAACATAATAAAAATTATCCATTCTTCTACAAAAAGAGGAGGAGGTGTTAAAATTCAAAAATTAGCTGATATAGAACATTTTTACCATAAAGGAAAACGTTTATTTTATTAATAAAATAAAAATTAAAATAAATTTTAGCTATAGAATATTTTTGGGTAATGTCTAAACATTGGTTTGTAAAAAATACAAATATTATTTTTTTAAAAACATTGAAATTTTGGACGGATTTTTTATTTTGAAATTTAAAAATATTAAAATTTTGCTATTTTTTGAAAAAAAATTTGGCTATCGAACTTTTTTGTGGTGAGAATTTTTTTCATAATAAAATTGTGAAA
>JAOZVH010000159.1 GCA_029938235.1 Bacteroidales bacterium | reverse complement strand
TACCAATTAAATGATGAGGAAATTGAAATTATTGAAAATAATATTTAAAAATGTTGAAATTTTGGGCGATTTTTTTGAAAAAAAATTTTTTTTTTTAAATACAATAATATGTGCGGTGAAAACACCGCACTGCGCAAGGAAAAAAAGAAGTAATAATAACGCTTTCGAAATGGAATAAAAAAATTTTTTTTTTATTCCATTTTTTATATAGTTTTGTAAAAATTTTTCTTTAAGTTGATGTGTGTATGAATGAGAATATAAGTAAATATATTAAAAAGACTTTATGTAACAGAAGGTGCATAAAGCCACCCGTTAGGGGGGCTAATAACTTAAATAAAAAAAAATGAATAATACTATAATTTTAAACGATTGTATAAAAGAATACAATGAAGTTAATCAATTAAAAATGACAGAAAGTGAAATTTTTGAACTTTTTACTGTTTCACAATTTACAAAAAACTTTGAGCTATCTCATGATGATATTGAAAATTCAATTGTTGATGGTAGTTTAGATGGCGGTATTGATGTTTTTTTAATGTTAATAAATGATAAAACGGTATATAATAGAGAACATTTATCTGATTTTGTTATTAATTCAAACTCAACAATTACATTGTTTATTTCTCAGGCAAAAACCTCAAAATCTTTTAAAGAAGATGTTTTAGATAAGTTATATGTTTCGCTTCCAAATATATTTAATTTGGATTTATCTGAAAAAGATTTAGAAGAAAGATTTAATAATGAACTTATAGAAAAAATTCTAACATTTAGAGAATTATGGAAATTAACAGTAAGAAAAGGAGCAAATATTCGTATTCATTACAGTTATTGCTGTAAAGCCAATGAAAAACAAGCTAATAAAGCACTAAAATCAAAAATAAGACAAATTATTACTCAAACAACTGGAATAATTCAAGGTGCAAAAGTTGAATTTGACTTATACAGTTCAAAGGAGTTATTAGAATTATATAAAAAATCTAAGACCTCCAAACTTGAAATTGAATTTAAAGAAACACCTGTTTCCGTTTCTTATCATAAAGGTCAAATTGGTTTTGTTGGAGTTTCTACAATTTCAAATTTCTATAATTTTATTAACGATGACGAGAATAATCTAAGAGAAAACATTTTCGAAAGCAATATTCGCCATTATCAAGGAACAAAAGTAGATGTAAACAAAAAAATTAGAAACACATTAGAAAATGATTTTAACAGAGACTTTTGGTGGCTTAATAATGGTATTACTATTATTGCATCAAAAGTTGGACAAATTGGAAAAACTCTTACATTAGAAGATGTTCAGATTGTTAATGGACTACAAACATCATATACTATTGGGAAATTTTATTCTTTAAAGAAAAATGACAATAGGTCAATTTTATTAAAAATTATTATTAGTGAAGATAAAGAAACTATTGATAAAATAATTGAAGCAACAAATAGTCAAAATCCTGTTTCTCCAACATTATTACGTGCAACAGATGATTTGCAGAGAAAAATTGAATATTTCTTTCTTACCAAAGGATACTTTTATGATAGAAGAAAAAACTTTTATAAAAATCAAGGAAAACCATCTGCTAAAATATTTAGTATTCAATCTACTGCACAAGCTATTCATGCGATAAAGAATTATTCTCCTGCTTCTGCTCGTGCAAAACCAACAACACTTATAAAAACGGATGAAACTTACAATAAAATTTTCAATAAAAATGGAAATTTTGAAGCATACTTAAATTGTTGTTTAATAATCAAAACAACCAATGAAATAATAAAAAAGGATTTTCAGGCAGATTTAAAAAGTTTTGCAAAAAGTTTTAGTTATCATATTTCAAGAATAATAGCTTCTTTGCTTACAAATAAAGTTGAATACAATGAATTGGATTTAACTAAAATTGACATTACAAAAATAAATATTGAATTAATTAAAAAAGCTTATAAAGTATTAATAGGGATATATGAAGAGTTTGAGAAAACAGATACAATTTCAAGTATAAATTCGATAACAAAATCAAAAAAGTTTGAAGATAATATAAATTATTCATTAATTGAAATTATATTATAATAGCCTTAACATTGTTTTGGACACAATCGGCACCATATGCGTCATCGTCCACGCTTGACACGTGAGTTCACGTTTGATTTATGCGAAGTTCAAGCGTGGACGATGACGCATATGTAGAAAATAATAATTGGCGAGATTTTTTTAATGAAACTTGCAAAAAAATAAATCATTTAGAATTTCAAATTAATAAAATTGAAAATGAAATTAACAAAATGATTTATAAATTATACCAATTAAACGATGAAGAAATTGAAATTATAGAAAAAAATATTTGAAATTTTTGGCGTTTTTTTCAAACATTGGTGTTAAAAATAAACCTCCAATGTTGTATTTTTTAAAATGTTGAAATTTTGGACGATTTTTGAAAAAAATTTTTTTTTATTTTGAAATTATAAAAATATTAAAATTTTGGGCGATTTTTGAAAAAAAATTTCGAAATTAAAAAAAAATTTTTTTTTCAAAAAAACGCCAAAATTTTAATAATTTATTAAAAAAAAGTTTTTTCCAAAAAAGCCAAAATTTCAATATTTTTAACGAAAACAACATCTGAGATTTGAAAAAAATTCAAATGTTTAAAAAAAAAAATTCCAAAAGATGCTTATAGGTGCGTGAAAATACCACACAGAAGCAGAGTTATTTTAAGTTTGCATGAACAGTAAAAAAATATTTCTTAAAAAATACAAGTTAAAAAAAATATATTCTATTTTTGTATAAAAAGTAAATTAAAAAAACAAATAAATAATGTCAGAATTAGAATTATTAAAACAACAATTAGTAAATATTGATATTGAATCGTTATACCCCAGAATAAATAAAAATAATGAATTAAAAATTTTACATTTAGTTTCTAAACAATTAAAAGATATTTCTTTTTTAAAAAATTTTACAGAATTAGAAATGTTATTTTTATCTTCTAATAAAATAGAAGATATTTCTGTTTTAAAACATCTAAAAAAATTAAAACATTTAAGTTTATCATCTAATTCAATAAAAGATATTTCTGTTTTAAAACATCTAAAAAAATTAAAGCATTTAAGTTTAGAATCTAATTTAATAAAAGATATTTCAATTTTTAAAAAATTAAAGAATTTAACAGAAATACATATATATGACACACCAATAAAAGACTTTAGTATTTTAGAATATCTTACTAATTTAAAAATACTATATTTAAAATTAATTACCTCTTTAAAAAATATTAAATTTTTACATAATTTACAAAAATTAGAGTATTTACATATAAATAAAAAAGGTTTATCTGGAATACTTATTTCTGAAATATCAAAACTATTAATCAATTCATTTGCTTTAAAACAACTAACAATATCTATTGATGCAGGTCAATACGTTCGTTTAATAACAAATAAAATAGATGTTTTTAATAAAGATAAAGAGAATTATAAAAATTTAGCGAGTACTGTTTTTCCCCCACCACCTTTATTGAAATTAGGATATGATAATTTTGATTTTTATTATCGTGATTATTTTGTAAATCATTATCAAGAAATATTATCGGGTAACCTGAACTACAATGATATTTTAAAAGAAATATATCAAAATTATACAAAAAAAGAATTGCCTTGTGCGATTAGAAATATTTACGTTTCTCATTATAAAGAAATACGAGAACTATCCATTAATAATATTGCAACAAACCATCAAGATAAAATCATACAAGATCCTCAATGGATATTTTTAACAGGTGAGAATGGTTATGGTAAAACTTTGATTTTACAGGCTATAGTGATTGCTTTATTTGGAAATCAAGATGGTGATATAATTTTGAGTAAAATTGATAAAGATACATTTTTTTATGCTGAATTTAACAATAAAGAAACGTTTATCAATGTACTTTCTAATCATGGATATATTCATACTGAAAATAAAGATGGGTATAATATAGAATTTAAACGAAAAAATATGACAAGTTTTAAAAAATTTGTTGCTTATGGTGCATCTCGTTTGAATAAAAACCCTCGTCCTTTTAATAATAATCAAACATACAGTATTTTTAATTCTTATGGAGAATTATTGGATATAGAAGATAGATTAATTACTTGGGAAAATAGAGCAAGTCAAAAACAATATTTTAAAAGTGCAAAAGAAATTTTGTTGAATTTATTAAGTCCTTATATTATTGATATAAAAATCATTAGTGAAGGAACTCAAACTTTCATTAAATATGAAGAAATAGATAGCGATATTTTAAAAAGTTTTAATGAATTGGCTTCTGGTTATAAAAGTATCATTACCATGATTGGTGATTTAATCATTAGACTTTCAGAACATCAAGCGGAAATTACTGATTTTAAGAATTTGGAAGGTATCGTTTTAATAGATGAAATTGATTTGCATTTACATCCAAAATGGCAAAAACAATTGGTGAAAAAATTAAATGAACTTTTCCCAAAAATTCAATTTATAGCTTCTACACATAGCCCCATACCTTTGCTTGGAGCACCTCCAAAAAGAACTGCGATTTTTAATGTAAATAGAACTAAAGAAGAAGGAATTACTGTCAAAAGATTATTTCAAATAGAAAAAGAACTTCCGAATTTATTACCAAATGTACTACTCACTTCTCCGGTTTTTGGATTGGATAATATCAAATCAGAATACAATGAAAATATAGATGATGTAATTGTTGATGATAATTATAATGACAGAGAAAAATATGATAATTTGGATAAAGAAATAGATGATTTATTTGATGAAAATGATTGGGCTGATAACGATTTATTTAAAGAATAATTATGATAGCAGTCAAAAAAAGTTTAAATAAAATTCCTGTTTTTTTTAATAAATCAAGTATGCGAAGATAGAGAAAATATAAAATCATCTATTTATGGAGCTAAGGATGTACGATGCAAATTAAAAAATTTATATCAGAATAAATGTGCTTATTGCGAAAGTTTTGAACCAGAATTTGAAATTGAACATTATAGACCTAAAAAACAAATAGAAGGTATTCCAAGAAAAGAACATAAAGGTTATTTTTGGTTAGCTTACGAATGGACAAATCTTTTACCTGCTTGTCATGATTGTAATAAAATAGATAGTAAAGGAAATAAATTTCCAATAGAAGGCGAACGTAGATTTGAATTTAAAAAATTAGAAAATAATCATATTGATTTATCTGCAAATAAATTAATGTCTGATTTTTTACAAGAAGAAAGAGCTCTTTTATTACACCCTGAGACTGAAAATTTTAATCCTTTTAATTATTTTAAATTTAATGAAGTTGGACGCTTTTTACCAAATCAACCAAAAACTTCTTTTGAATATAGACAAGCAAAAGAAACTATTGATATTATAAGATTAAATAGAGATAAACTATTTAGCAATTATAGAAAAAAGAAAATTAGAGAAATTTTTAAAAAAGAATTGAAAAAATATTTGAGTAATGTTTTGAATAAAGAAATTAAAGAAGAATATTTTTATAAACAAATATTTGAAGTGCTTGACAGAATAAAAGAAAATTCAAAACCACATCAAGAATATTCTTTTTTTTGGAGTTTCATTTATAAAAATTTTGATTTTTTTATAAAAAATTATTTTAAAGTAAAATATCAAACTCCTTTTATAAAATTGCATAAACAACATTTAGAAAAAAATAAGAAATAATACAATATGTGTTTTTTGGAAAAAAATTTTTTTCAAAAAACGCCAAAATTTTAATAATTTATTAAAAAAAAATTTTTTCAAAAAACGATGAAATTTTAATAAAAATTAACAAAACGAATAGGCATTTGATCCGTTTTTATTTGTGTCTTTGCGTACCTGCGTCAAGCCAAAAATAAAACTAATCAAGTACAATATTAATGCATTTTCCAAGTATTTAATCGTATTTCACATTCGTTTTTCGGCAATCTTGCATTTAAACTTAACAGTTTTTTGAGTTTCTCAAAAGCTAATTGCTTTGTTATTATTTCATTCTCAATCAAGTAATCAATTACAAATAAAATTCCATTAACTGAAACACCGTCATTAATTGCTTTTTTTCTAAGTAAATTGTCTCCTGTCAAAAGAATTGCATTTTTCTTTTTTGCCAAATACCAAACAGAACAATCTTCAAAAGAAAGTTTTTTAGAACTTCTAAATTTAATAGATTGAATATCTGTTAATTCATCGAATGAAAGATTGTAAATATATAATTTTTTCTTTCTAATTAATTCATTGATTAAATTTTGTTGTTCTTCCATTTCAAATTCTGCTATAATAAAATTAGTCGTTATAAACTCAAAATCAAGTCTAAAAAACTCATCAATTAAATCTATTTTCATCAAGTCTATTAAAATATTTGCGTCATTGATGGCTATTATTTTCATATTGATTGCAAGTTTTGTTTAATCAATGGTAAAGTAGTGTTTAATAATTCCGCAACCCTACTTTGTGATATTATTTGTTCTGCATAAGCTCTGTATAATAACTGATTAAAGCGTTGAGATTTTTCTTTCCCTTTATATTCTCCGAGACCAATTTCTTTTTGCTTTTCTGGAGAGCTTTTAATAAAACGCCAAAATCTTTTGGTACTTTGTTCCGAAATTATATTTAATTCTCTTGCCCTATAAACAAGGGCTTGAAGAGATATTCCATAATATTCCTTTATCTCAATTAACTCTTTAAGAATAACTTTATTGCGCTTAATTCCTAATTCAGAAATTAAAACTTGTTTAGGAATTAAAAAACTTCCGGCAAAATAGTTACAATAGTGTTCTATTTCTTTTTTTGAACAGTCTTTGGGTAATTGCAGAAGTATATGACCAAGTTCATGCAAAATAGTAAATCGTCGCCTTAAAATATCAGTTATTTCATTGATAACCAACATTGCTAAAGTGTCTCCAATTATACTTGACAATCCATCAAATGATTTAGATGCTTTAATCTCAAATATTTTAAATCCTTTATTTTCTAAGATCTCAAAAATATTAGAAAGAGGATTTAATCCTAGTTTCCATTCTTTTCTAAGCTCTAATACTGCATGTTCTATATCATCAAGTTTATTGATTTGAATTTTTCCTATTGGATTTTTAAACTTTTGGTTAATTCCAAGATGTTGTTCTATTTCAATATATCTTTCAAGAAAATCTTTAGATTTTTCATTTATTGATTTTATCTCTTTTTGACTTAAAGAACATTTTTTTCTAAAATCAACTTTTTCTAATTTTATTTCAAATGGACGAAAGAAATAATCAGGTTTTACTTTTAATGCTTTTGAGAATTTGATAAGCAATTCACTATCAGGTTTCATCGCACCTTTTTCGTATTTACTGATGGATTGTTTTGATATTTTTTTATCTATCAAATCAGACAACTTTTGCATACTTAATCCAGCCATTAATCTTGCTGATTTTAATCTACGTGCAAATATATTTTCCATAATTTATTATGTTTTTTGTTGACAAAGTTACGATAATAAAACGAATTTGTAACAAAAATATTATTTGAATATAAATTATATTTATAACACCATTTTTTTAATCTCAAAAAAATTAAAAAAAAAGCCAAAATTTTAATAATTTATTGAAAAAAATTTTTTTCAAAAAAACGCTAAATTTTAATAATTTATTTCAAAAAAACGCCAAAATTTTAATAATTTATTAAAAAAAAATTTTTTCAAAAAACGATGAAATTTTAATAATTTATTTAAAAAAAAATTTTTTCCAAAAAACGACGAAATTTTACGAATTTATTTAAAAAAAATTTTTTCCAAAAAACGCTAAAATTTTACGAATTTATTTAAAAAAAATTTTTTCTAAAAAACGACGAAATTTTAATAATTTATTTAAAAAAAATTTTTTCAAAAAAACGCCAAAATTTTAATAATTTATTTAATAAAAATTTTTTTCCAAAAAACGCCGAAATTTTAATTTTTTATTAAAAAAAAATTTTTCAAAAAAACGCCGAAATTTTATGATTTTTTTATAATTTTGTGAATTATAAAAATTAAAAAAATGTCGCTATTTCAAAA
>JAOZVH010000158.1 GCA_029938235.1 Bacteroidales bacterium | reverse complement strand
CGGATCTTTATATGGAAGATAGTGATAAGGTAAACCAAAAAATTGTTTTTTTAACAGATAAAGTAACAAATTCTATTTTTCCTTATTACAAAATTATAGATATAGAAACAAAGGAAGAAACTTTTATATCTGCAACAAAACATGAATGCTCACCGCCAAAAGAGATTAAACTTTTTGAAAAAAATCATGAAGAAAAAAAAGCAAAATATGATTTGATTAAAAGTAATTTTACAGACATTGCAAATAATTTTGAAAAAGAGATTAACAATGAATTTCTAGAAAATTTTAGTGAGCTAAGCGATGAAAAAAAACTAGAAAAACCAAAAAAAACATTATCTGGTGATTATCATGTTTTGCTTCCCAAATACAGTGATATTTATAAATCATTAACAAATATAGTTAGAAAATATGGAAAATTCATATTTAATAAGGCAGCTGAAGAAATACAGAAGAATATATTTGATGATTATTCTCCTTATGCTACTCGCCTTAGACTTCGTATTATCTTAAAAGAGCTTGGTAATAAAATTTACAAGAGAAAATTAATGGAAAAAGAAGAACTTATTTATTTGATTAATTTTTCTATAGATGAATTAGAGTGGATATCAAGAGGCATGGATACAGTGGATTTTGCTAAAGCAGAAGAAGGAACAAAAAAAATACTAATTTCTGGATTTGATGTTTTTCAAGATGGAGAAACAAATCCATCAGCTTTGGTTGCTTGGTATTTTCATAATAAAATGATAAAAGACAAAGGGAAAAAAGCATTGGTACAAAGTGTTATTTTTCCTGTTCGTTACAAAGAATTTGATAATGGATGGGTAGAAAGATTTTTTGGAGAATACATCAACAAGGTAGATGTAATTATTAACTTAGGAGTAGGTGCAGAAGAAGGTTGCGATATACAAGTAGAACGTTTATCTGGAAATTATAGAGGTGCTCCTATATCTGATAATGAAAATATCCATCCTTCTCCTCAACATATTAAAAAAGATTCTCCTAATTTTTATGAAACTTCCTTATTGTTAGAAAAAGATAAAGAAACTGGTAAATTATATATTTTTCATAATCTTTTTGAAATGCAACATACTGGTGAAGTAAATGATTCTAAACTTAGTTTATCTGAAATTAATCTAATTAAAGGCAAAATTATTGCAGGTTCTGGGGGAGATTTCTTTTGTAATGAAATGTTTTATAGAGTTGCACATTTAAAAGAATGTAGTAAATCTATAGTAAAACAGGGATTTATTCATATGCAATATGTTGAAAACATGAAAGTACGATTTATGAAAAAGTATAAAAAATTCATAACTACTAAAATACTTAAAAGTTAAATATCATGAAAAAAATAATTATATTATTAATTTTATTATGTTTTACTATTTCCTGTTTTTCTCAAAGATATCTACCCATATATACGAATCACATCTCATTAAATATAGTGGATAAAAAAAAATATTCTTTATACCAATTTGAACAAACAAGTAATGAGTTTTTTTTTATAGATATAGGTAGAAAATTGTGTGTATATCTAGATATAGAAAAAAGGCGTACAGATACACTATATGGTGGAGAAGTTCAGTATGAAGAGGTAAAATTTTTAATTCAGAATCATATGAGTATTTATTGTGATGATCAAGTCTTTCATAGATTTTCTTTTAATGAAGAAAATTATTTAGTTATTAATTTCTATCTTTTTTCATTTCAAAAAGCAAAAGAATTCAAGTTAAAAGATAAAGAATTCATGAAACTTAGATTTATAGTTTATAATAGCAAACATTATAATGTTTTTTATCCTGAGGTTGAATATAGGTTTTTACGTATCAATCATTTTCATAAAACTCCTTATATGATTGTTTCTGATGATTTTGTTCATCCTTATCCTTATTTTTATCCTCAGTTTCAGTTGCCAATTTATTTTTTTCCAGGTTTGCATTATGAATTTATTTTTGATACTGATGCTAATTATACAACAAAAAGAGTAAAAATAAAAGAAGAAAAGCTATTTAAAATACCTAAAGAGCTTTTGGATGAATAGATTTTATTATTTTTTCTGCTGGATGAATAGATTTTATTATTTTTTCTGCGCCTGTGCGGTGTTTTCACCGCACATTATTAAATTTAAACTCTTATGTGTCAAGCGTCTACGCTTGATTTCGGAGATCAAGCGTGGACGCTTGATGCATATGTGAAATTAAAAAATGTTGAAATTTTTGACGAATTTTGATTTTTTTTTAATTATCAAATTAAAAAACATTAAAATTTTGGACGAATTTGAAAAAAAATTTTTTTTTTAATTTCAAATTAAAAAACATTAAATTTTCCAACCGATTACCTTCTTATGCATCAAGCGTCTACTTCTTATGCGTCAAGCGTCTACGCTTGATTTCGGAGATCAAGCGTGGACGCTTGATGCATATGTGAAATTAAAAAATGTTGAAATTTTTGACGAATTTTGATTTTTTTTTAATTATCAAATTAAAAAACATTAAAATTTTGGACGAATTTGAAAAAAAATTTTTTTTTAATTTCAAATTAAAAAACATTAAATTTTCCAACCGATTACTAAAATGTCATCTACTTGTTCTAAATTATCTTTCCATTTTAAAATTATTTCTTTTAAAATATCTTTTTGTTCATTTATATTCAAATGGTGAAGTTTTAAAAGTACTTTTTTAAATTTTCCACGTTTAAATTTTTTTCCATCTTTACCTCCAAATTGGTCAATATAACCGTCAGAGAAAATATAAAATACATCATTTTTTTGTATTTTTAGTTTTTTATTAATAAAAACTTGGTCTCTATTATGTTCATCTTGACCAAGAGAAAAACGATTTCCTTTTATAATATCTAATTTTTTATCTCTTATCATATAAAGAGGATTTATCGCTCCTGCATATTCTAAAACCATATTTTCAAAATCTATCATACATAAAGCTAAATCCATACCATCATTAACCATTCTTTCATTTTGGTTTTTATCTAAGTTTTCTTTTTCAACGTTTTCAACAAGAGTTTTTCTTAAACCTTCATTTAAACTTGTCAAAATTTGGTTTGGATGTTTTATATTTTTTTTATTAATAATATTTCTTAATAAGTCCAATCCAATAATTGACATAAAAGCTCCGGGAACTCCATGTCCAGTACAATCAACCGCAGCAAAAAATACCTTTTTATTTTTTTTATGTATCCAATAAAAATCACCGCTAACAATATCTTTTGGCATATTTAAAATAAAAGAATTTGGTAATAAATTTTCAAAAAATCTAATGGACGGCAATAAACCTTCGATTATAGTTTTTGCGTAATTTATACTGTCTGTAATACTTTTATTTTTAATGGATAGTTCTTCTTTTTGCTTTTCAATTTTCTTAGAATCTTCTCTTTGTCTTTTTAAAATTTCATTTTCTTTTTGCAAATTTTGTTCTCTTTTAATAATAAAACTTGCCACAGCAATTATAAATAACACAGAATAAATTCCATAAGCAATATTATTTTTTAAAATAAAAGGTTTTACAATAATTCTAAAATTAAATTCTTTTTCACTCCAAACAAGGTCATTATTTGATGCTTTCACACGAAAAACATAACCGTCTCCGTAAGGTAACTTAGAATAATTAGCGTAATTTTGCGTACCTATTTCCAACCAATCTTTATCATAAGCTTCTAATTTATATTTATAATGATTTTTCTTAGGATGCGTAAATTCAAGAGCAGAAAATTCAATAATTATATTAAAATCGTCATAATTAATATTAATCTCTTTTAAACCATCTTTCCATATTTCTGATTTTCCTTTTTCATTCATCTTAGAAAATGAGGTAATAATAACATTAGGTTTAAATTTATTTTGAATTTTTTCTATGGAATCAGGAAAAAAAGAATTAAAACCATTCAAACCACCAAAAAAAAATTCTCCTGTTTTACTTTTAAAAACACTTCTGGCATTAAATTCATAAGATTGTAAACCATCTTTTAAACCATAATTAATAATTTTCTCTGTTTTTGTATTGAATTTAGAAATTCCCCTATTTGTAGAAAGCCACAAATTAGATTTTTTATCTTCTAATATTTCATAAATAAAATCATTTTCTAATCCGTCTTTTTCTGTGAAAACCTTAAAAGTATTATTCTTTTTATCGAATTTATTCAAACCAGATTCTGTACCTATCCAAATAATTCCATCTTTTGTTTCCAATAAACTTAGTACACTTCCCCGACTTAAATTTGTATTTATATGGTTATAATGTTTAAAAGTTCTCGTTTTTTGGTCAAATTTTTCTAAACTTTCTGAAGTTCCTATCCAAATGTCTCCATCTTTATCTTCCAATAAAGAATAAATAAGGTTAGAACTAATATTTGTTTCATATATATTGCTATATTCAAAAGTCTCAATAAAATTATCTTTATATCTAAATAAACGGTTTTTTGTACCGATCCAAAAATAGCCCTTAGCATCTTCTAATATTGCATTTACATTTTTAATTTTATTTTCAGTAGCTTTTAAAACTTCTTCTATTGGCGTAAATATCCGATTATATTCATCATAAATATAAGTTCCCAGAGCTGTGGATAACCATATTCTACCTTTTTTATCTTCATAAATTTTCGTAACTTTATTACTAATTATTTTATTTTTGTAATGTTTTGTTGTGTAATGAGTAACTCCATTTGTTTTTCTATTAAAAATATTTAAACCATTATCATTTGTTCCTATCCAAATATTTTTATTTTTATCTTCATAAATTGTCCGAATATCATTAGAAGTAAAATTTGGTGAGCCATTTTTTTCTTTTCTATATAATATAAATTTACTTTTTTTTGTATCTACCTTATAAAGACAATTGTTAGTTCCAACCCATAAAATATTAGATTTATCTTCCATAATAGTTAAAATTCTATCATTAATATTTATGTTTCCTGTACTAATAAATTTTCTTTTTTCTTTATCAAATAACTTCAAACCAACGTCTGTACCTATCCATAATTCTTTTTTATTATGACTTTCAATAATAACATTTACAGTATTTTCTGCTGATTTTAAATTTTTTCTATCAAAAAAATAAGATTTAAAAGTGTTTCTTTTTGATTTTAAATTTAATCCAGATTCTGTAGCTATCCATAAATTTGTGTCGCTGTCTTCATAAATGGCACGAATATGATTAGAACTTATACTTTTACTAAACAAACGATAATTTGTAAATCTTTTAAATTGTCCATAATTTTTGTTAAAAAAAGTTAATCCATATTTTGTTGCGAACCATAAAAGTCCTTGTTTTTTATCTTCTATAATGGAAAAATTATTATAATCTACTTCTGTTGTAAAAATATCTTTTTCAGGCTCGAAAAGAATAAATTGTTTTTTTTTTAAATCGAATTTTTCAAGTCCGAGAAATGTTTTTACCCAAAAAATATTTTCTTCTTTTTTATCTTTATAAATGTAAAAAACATTGTTATGATGTATAGAATTTCCGTAATTTTTTAAATTGACAAATCTTGTAAATTTATCTTCTTTTCTATTATATTTATTTAATCCATATTTTGTACAGATCCATAAAATATTTTCATTCTCTTCATAAATAGAGTGAATAAAATTACTTGATATAGAATTTTCATCTGATGCATTATGTCTGTAATGTTTAAATTTATAACCATCATATCTATTTAATCCGTCTTCTGTTCCTATCCACAAAAAACCTTTTTTATCTTGAATCATACAGTTTATAGAATTTTGTGACAGTCCATTTTCTATGGTAAATTTTTCTATATTTGTATATTGAGAAAAAATTTTTTCTCCAAAAAAAGTAAAAAAGTTAATAAATATTAGAAACTTAAAATAATTTTTCATAAAAAAATTAAAAAAACAATATTAATAAAATTAATATTTTTATAATATTTTGTAAAAAAATAAAATAAAAATATAGAAAAAATTCATAAAATATTACATTATTCATTCACATTAAAAATTGCACTTTCGTTTTTTACATAATTTCTAAATTTTAAAGATGGCGATGGAATAAATTTTCCAATGTTTAAGTTTTTCCAAATTTCATCAATTTTATTTATTGTTTTATTATCAGAGATAACAACATTAGGCCAGTCTCTTTTGAAATTATCAACTTTCAAATTTTTTCTTGTACCGTCTAAAGCAATGTGCGAAATTTCATTTTCACTTTTTGCATTTAAAATGAAAGTATCCCTAACTGGTTCTAAGTTATTTGTAATTATCCATACACAAATGGAAATATCATTTATCGCCACATCTTCATCTAAAAAAAATAAAATTTTTACATCTTCAAAACATTTCAAATTAAACAATTTTTGAGCAATTTTTTTAAAATTAAAATTTTCTTTTTTTTCAACAGCAATAAAAACTATAGAAATCTCTTTTTTCAAAAGCGAATAATTTATTTTTTTTATTTCTGTAAAATCTAAAAAAATTTTTTTTTCATTTATGTCAATATTTTTTAAAGTTTTTGTATTTATATTTTCACTTCTTAATTCACTTTGAAATTTTTCTGTGGCATCTATACACATTTTTTTTCCAAAAGCGAATTTAGAAGAAGCATGATCAAGAACATCTAAAACTCCTTTAATAAAAGTAATATCGGTTTCAACATCTATATTTTGAGTAACGATTTTTGCAAGTTCTTCATAATCGTGAATATTTGTATTTTTGTCTGTAACGATTAAAATTTTATTAAACATCATTTGTCCGGCTCCCCACAATGCGTTCATAACTTTTTGACTGTGTCCTTCAAAAGATTTTTCTATTTTCACTATGGTTAAATTATGAGCCGTTCCTTCTGCAGGAATATTCATGTCTTTTAATTCTGGCAAAATGGTCATTTTTATTGGAGCAATAAAAATTCTTTCTGTTGCTTTTGCAATATATGTATCTTCCATATTTGGAATTCCAACTATAGTTGCCGGATAAATTGCATTTTTTTTATGAGTTATGCAAGTTATGTGAAATTTTGGATACCAATCGGCAAGCGAATAAAAACCTGTATGATCGCCAAAAGGTCCCTCGAAAATTAACTCTTCATTTGGATCAACATAACCTTCAATAACAAAATCTACATCTTCCGGAACTTCTAAATCTTGTGTAATACATTTTACTAATTTAACTGTTTTTTTCCTTAGAAAACCAGCAAACATATATTCATCCATATTATCAGGAAGTGGAGCTGTTGCTGTGTATGTATAAATCGGATCACCTCCAAGAGTTACAACTACAGGCATTTTTTTATTTAATTTTTTATATTCATTATAATGTCTTGCTCCAACTTTATGTTTATGCCAGTGCATACCCGTTAAATTTTTTGAAAAAACTTGCATTCTGTACATTCCTAAATTACGTATTTTCGTAATTGGGTCTTTTGTGTTTACCATAGGTAAAGTAATAAATCTACCTCCGTCTCTTGGCCAACATTTTAAAATTGGTAATTCAGATAAATCTGGATTTTTATTAATTACTTCTTGACATTGCCCTTTTTTATCTATTATTTTGGGGAAATAATTTGAAATTTTTAATATTTCTGGAAGCATTTTTAATTTTTCAAAAAAATTCTTCTTTGGAGAAGAAAGATTTTTAAATAAATTTTCTATTTCTTCTGCAATCTCATCTAGATCTTTAACTCCAAAAACCATAGAAATTCTTTTGTAAGAACCCATAGAATTTATAAGTAATGGAAATTTTGTTCCGGTATTTTCAAATAAAATCGCTTTTCCGCCATTTTTTTCCTTCGAAAATCTATCTGTAATTTCTGTAATTTCCAAAACTGGATCAACAAATTTTTTAATCCTAATTAATTCATTTGCATTTTCTAAATCTAATATAAAATCTTGTAAATTATTATACATATAATTGTTTTTAACTTAAATTTTCAAATTAAAAAAAAACATTTTATTTCAAAATTTTTTTTTCAAAAAAGACACCGAAATTTTTATTTTTTTATAAATTATAAAAAATCTTAAAAAAACAGCATTTTTTTAAAAAAATTTTTTTTAATTTCAAAATTAAAAATCGTAAAATTTTGGACGAATTTGAAAAAAAAATTTTTTTTTAAT
>JAOZVH010000157.1 GCA_029938235.1 Bacteroidales bacterium | reverse complement strand
ACATTTTTTTAAGATATTTTATTATTTAAAAAAAATTTTTTTGAAAAAAACGGCATTTTTTTAAGATATTTTATAATTTTAAAAATTTTTTTTAAGATATTTTATTATTAATAAAAAACAAAAAATTATGTTTATATTCTTGAAAATTATTTTAATGAAAATATTTTTATTAAAAAAAAAATATTGTTTTTTTGTAAAAAATTAAATTAAAAAAAATGAAATTTAAAACACAAATTATTTTAGGTAATTCTTCTATTTTATTTTTGACATTAATCGTTACTATCACAATGTTTTTTAGTCTTAATAATTTAACAGATAGTTTTTCATCGGTAGAACATACTAGCACTGCAATAAGAAATGGTAATAAGTTAAAAATCAATATTTTAGAAAAACAAACAGGAGTGAGGGGATTTTTAATTACAGGAAATGATAATTATTTAGATATTTATTATGAATCTAAAGATGCTTTTTTTAAATTAATAGAAAAAACTAAAATTTTAGTTAAAGATAATCCAAAGCAAGTAGATAGATTAAAAAAAGTAGAAAATATTGTTTCTAAGTGGAATAAAAAAGTAGCTTCTAATCATATAAAACAAAAAAAAGGTATTTTAAAAGGACAAAAAAGTATTTTTAAATTGGAAAAAATGTTAAACTCTGGATTAGGAAAAGAAAAAATTGATGCTATTAAATTAATTTTGTCGAAACTTGAAAGTAAAAATAATACTATAAAAATAGTAACTATAAATATTTTAAATGATATTTTAAGTCAAGAAAATTCTTTGAGAGGATTTTTAATCACAGGAAATGAAACTTTTTTACAATCATACAGATTAGGAAAATTAAATATAGAATTACATATTGATAATCTAAAAGCTAAAAATATTGATATTTTTGAATTAAATTCATTAATAGATGATTGGACAATAAATATTGCAGAAAAACAAATTTTATTAAAAACGAAATTTAATGAAAACATTAAAAATGAAGATTTAATTAATGAAATTAAAAAAAGCAAAAATAAAAACTATATAGAGCAAATAAAAACTATTATTAATGAATATATAAATGAAGAAAAATCATTATTAATAATAAGAAAAAAAGAAACAGATACAGATATTTTTATTGCTAAATTTATTGTAATATTAGCAATTATTATTGCTTTTGTTGTTGGTTTATTAGGAATTAATTTTTTACATAAGACTTTAAATGAAAATTTAGGAGGCGAACCTATTGAAGTAGCAGAAATTTCAAAACAAATTACCGAAGGTAATTTAATGTTAAAATTTGATAAAAACAGAAAAAAAATTGGTATTTATGGAACGATGTGTGATATGACAGAAAAATTAAAAGATCTTATTTTTAAATTAAAAGAGGGCATAGAAGAAATTTCAAAATCAAGCAATAAAATGAATAAAAGTACACAAATTATTGTTAGTGCTTCTAATGAACAAGCAAGTGCCACAGAGGAAATTTCTGCTTCCGTAGAAGAAATAACATCAACAATTCAGCAAAATAAAGATAGCTCAATATATACAGAAAAAATTGCTAAAAAAATCGAAATTAATATCGATGGTAATAATAAAGCTATGATAGATACAGTAAAAGCAATGAAAAAAATTGCTAATAAAATTTCTATAATTAGAGAAATTGCTGTTCAAACAAATATTTTATCTTTAAATGCAGCTGTTGAAGCAGCAAAAGCTGGTGAATATGGAAAAGGTTTTGCTGTGGTTGCAGAAGAGGTGAGAAAATTATCTCATAAAAGTCAAATGGCTGCTAATGAAATTGATATTATTTCTGAAAACAGTATAGAAATTGCTGAAAAAGCATCAGAAATGTTATTTGACATTATACCAGACATTAAAAAAACATCTAATTTAGTACAAGAAATAACTGCATCAAGCATAGAACAAACTTCCGGAGTAGAACAAATTAGTTTATCAATTCAACAATTAAATATGTCTACACAAAAAAATACAGCCATTTCAGAAGAAATAGCTAGTAATTCCGAAAAATTAGCAAGCTTATCAAAACAAATTGAAGATATTATTAGCTTTTTTAAAATAGAAAAAAATTCAAAAAAAATGACAAATGAATTATCATTAAAGAATAATCCAGAAGAATTAACATATAAAAAAGACGCTGATGATGATTTCGAAGAATTTTAGATTGCTTTCTAAAATAATATTTATATGCTAAAAAATGGAAAAATTTTTCCATTTTTTTAAATTAAAAAAAATTTTTTCAAAAAAACGGCAATTTTTTATGGTTTTTTATAAATTTAAAAAAAAAATTTTTTTCAAAAAAACGGCAATTTTTTCAAAAAAAAATTAAATAATGAATTTTTAAAATTTTTATTTAATTTTGTAAATCAAATATTTAAATTTAAATATTATGTTGAGAAGATTAAATGAGATTAAAAATTTAGAAGAAAATAATTTTTTCTTATTCGCTGGACCTTGTGTGATAGAAGATGAAAAAACTACTTTTGAAATTGCAGAGGAATTGAAAAGAATTACTGATAAATTAAAAATTCCTTATGTTTTCAAAGCGTCTTATAAAAAAGCAAATCGTTCTCGTTTAGATTCATTTTCTGGGATTGGAGATAGAAAAGCTTTAAAAATTTTACAAAAAGTAAAAAATGCTTTTGATTTGCCAATAATTACAGATGTTCATGATAAAGATGAAGTAATTATGGCATCTTTATATGCTGATATTTTACAAATTCCTGCTTTTTTGTGCAGACAGACTGATTTATTAATAGCAGCAGCAAAAACAGGAAAAATTATAAATATAAAAAAAGGTCAATTTTTATCTCCGAGTTCTATGAAATTTGTTGTGGAAAAAATTTTAAAAAGTGGAAATGAAAATATAATTCTAACAGAAAGAGGAACAAGTTTTGGTTATCAAGATTTAATAGTTGATTTTAGAGGGATAATTGAAATGAAAAAAAATAATTTTCCAGTGGTTTTAGATATAACTCATTCTCTGCAAGAACCGAATACTAATAGTGGAGTTACCGGAGGAAAACCTGAATTAATAGAAACCATTGCAAGAGCAGGTATTTCTATAGGTGTTGATGGAATTTTTATGGAAACACATCCAAATCCAGAAAAAGCAAAATCTGACGGAAAAAATATGTTAAAACTTTCTAAGGTGGAAAGTTTATTAACAAAATTAGTAAAAATAAGGAAAACAATAATTGAATTTTAATTTTTATAGAATATGAAAAAATTGGAGAAGATTTTAAAAAAAAATTTTTTTTTTAAAAATGATATTGTTTTTTTATTATCTTTAAAAGGAGAAGATTGTAAAAAACTATTTCAAAAAGCAAGAGAAATAAAATTAAAATATATTGGTAATAAAGTTTATTATCGTGGTTTAATTGAATTATCTAATAATTGTATAAAAGATTGTTTTTATTGTGGAATTAGAAAAAGCAATAAAAAAATAGAGCGTTATTTTTTAAATGAAAAAGAAATTATTGAAAGTGCTTTATTTTCATATAAAAATAATTATGCTTCTATAGTTATTCAATCTGGGGAAATTCAAAGCGAAAATTTTTCAAAGAAAATCGAAAATATTTTAAAAAAGATACATCAAAAAACTGGTGGAAAATTTGGAATTACTTTATCTGTTGGAGAGCAAAAAAAAGAAACTTATAAAAGATGGTTAGATGCCGGAGCGTCTCGCTATCTTTTGAGAATTGAAACGACAAATAAAAAACTTTATAAAAAAATCCACCCAAATGATGAAACACATAATTTTCATAAACGATTAAAATATCTTAAAGAATTACAAAATCTTGGTTATCAGACTGGTACAGGTGTTTTGATAGGATTGCCATTTCAGACTTTAGAAGACCTTGCAGATGATTTATTATTTTTTAAATCTTTTGATATTGATATGGTTGGAATGGGACCATATATAGAACACATAAATACTCCACTTTATAAACATTCTAATTTGCTTCTTTCAAAAGAAAATAGATTGGAATTAAGTTTAAAAATGATTGCAATTTTAAGAATTTTAATGAAAGATATAAACATAGCCGCAACGACAGCTATGCAAACATTAGATGAAAATGGACATATTAAAGCTTTGATGTCCGGAGCAAATATTTTAATGCCAAATACAACGCCAACAAATTATAAGAAAAATTATTTATTATATGAAAATAAAGAAAGAACAAAAGACCAAGCAAGGAATGTCAATAAAATTTTAGAAGAAAGAGTAAATTCTTCCGGAAATAAAGTTTGTTTTGGAGAAAGAGGAGATTCTTTACATTTTTTTAAAAGAAAAAAAAATCCATATTTACAATAAAAAAATTTTTTCAAAAATTGGCGTTTTTTTCAAAAATTTGGCAAAATTTTAACATTTTTTAAAATTAAAAATTCTTTCAAAAAATGTTCAATTTTTAATGAATTTTTTAATTTTTAAAAAATTAAATTACAACCTCTAATGTCACTATTATCAAAACGTCCGAGAATTTCGAAATTATTTTTTTCATATAGACGACCTAAATCTTTCGTTTCTATAAACGAACAGGAATTAATATTTGCTAAATCAATAATATTAATTCCTCCGGTTTTTCCATTTTCTACAAAATGAAAAGGGTCATAAATATCTCTAATAAAAATTTTCATCCAATTTGTATTTTCAAAAATTCCATTTTTTTTAGAATATGCCTGAGATAATAATTCTGTCATTCCGTATTCTGAATGTACATTTTCAACATTAAAATTCTTTTTGAAAATATTATGCAATTCGCTTCGGATCAATTCTTTACGTTTTCCTTTCATTCCTCCGGTTTCCATAATTATAGAATTTTTTAAATCTATAGAAAATCTTTCCGAGAAATCTAATAAGGCAAAACTAATTCCCATTAAAAAAATTTTTTTTCCAATTCTTTTTGATTTTTTTAAATTTTTTAACATTAAATCAAAATCATTCAAATAAAAACCACTTTCTGAATTTTGACTTTTTTTTATCAAATTATAACACATATAAATTAAAGAGGAATTTTTATTTTCTGATATATCCGGTAACAGAGCAAAAAAAGAATAATTTTTTATATCTCCATAAAAATATTCAAAACTTTTAAAAAAACTTTTTTTGTAAATTTCTAAATCAGAAATTAAATGTTTACTTTTTTTAATTCCGGTTGTTCCGCTGCTGTGGAAAATTTTTTGAACTTTTTTATTTTTTATAATTACATCTTTGCTTTTAAAAAAATCTATAGGCATAAAAGGGATATCTGATATTTTTTTTATTTTTTCTACAGGAATCCCTAAATTTTTAATATATTTATGATAAATAATATTATTTTTTTCTTGATATTTGAAAATATATAAAGCAATTTTTTCAAATTCTAATGCAGATTTTATATTAAAAATTTTATTTTTCAATTTTTTTATTTAAAAATTTGGTCTTAAAATATATTTTGAATAAAAATTATTTATATAATCAACAGCCTCCTTTGCTTCATCAACTAAATAAAAAATATCTAAGTCTTTTATGGAAATATTGCTTTCCTCTTCTTTTACAACTTCTTCTAACCATTTCATTAAACCACTCCAGTAATGTTTACCAACAAGAACTATAGGAAATTTAAGAATTTTTTTCGTTTGAATTAATGTTATCGCTTCGAATAATTCATCAAAAGTTCCAAAACCTCCGGGTAAAACAATAAAACCTTGTGAATATTTCATGAAAATTACTTTTCTAACAAAAAAATGGTCAAAATTAATTAATTTATCTCTATCAATGTAATAATTTGCTTCTTGCTCAAAAGGCAAATTAATATTTAAGCCAACAGATTTTCCTTTTCCTTTATTTGCACCTTTATTAGCTGCTTCCATAATTCCTGGTCCTCCTCCGGTAATAATTCCATAACCCAACTCTGTCAATTGAAAAGCAATATCTTCTGACATCTTATAATATTTATTTTCTGGCTTTGTTCTTGCCGAACCAAAAATAGAAACACAAGGACCGATTTTCCCCATAGTTTCAAAGCCTTCAACAAATTCTGACATTATTTTAAATATACTCCAGGAGTCATCACTTTTCAATTCTGTCCATGTTTTTTCAGAAAATGCTTTTTTTATTTTATCTTCTTTTTTCATAAAAAAATTTTTTTTTAAATTAAAAAATTATTTTGCTAATAAATTACTTTCTAAAATTCTTTCTTCTCTAAATGTATTAATAATACTATCTTTTAAATATTTTTCTATCATTAAACTTGCTATGGGAGCCGCCCAAGTTCCTCCATAACCAGAGTTTTCCACATAAACAGCAATGGCTATTTGTGGGTCTTCTTTTGGAGCAAAAGCAATAAATACTGAATGATCTTCACCATGTGGATTTTCTGCTGTTCCGGTTTTTCCACAAACAATTATATCTTTTAATCTTGCACGTCTTGCTGTTCCTCCATCTTCATTTACAACTGCTTCCATGCCATTTATTGCATGTTTAAAATATTCTTCATCTATACCTACAAAATTTTTTATTTTATATTTTTTTTTATTTATATTTTTTACATTTTTTATTAAATGTGGTGTGTAATAAAAACCTTTATTTGCAATTATAGATGATAAATTTGCCATTTGTAAAGGTATAACTTGAACTTCTCCTTGCCCTATTCCAAGCGAATAAATTGTACTGAATGCCCAAGTGTATTTTCCCTTATAAATTTTATCATAATAATCAACATTAGGAATAAAACCTGCTTTTATATTTGATAAATCTATTTTTAATTTTTCACCAAAGCCAAATTTTGTAACACATTCATGCCATCTAATTAAACCAACTCTACTGTCTTTATAAATATTTGTTTCTTTTCCCCTTTGAATAATTCTTTGGAAAATTTTATAATAATATGGATTGCAAGAATATTGTATAGATTTTTCTATAGTTGTTGCTTGTGGATGATTATGACATCCAAGAAGACCTTTATTACAAACTATAGATGTGTAAGGTGTAGCAACTTTTTCTTGCAAAGCAACAAGTGCTTGGACAATTTTAAATATAGAACCCGGAGGATATTTAGCCATTAAAGCTCTATTAAAAAGTGGTTGCAAACTATCCTTAGATAGGATATTATAATTTTTTGCTCTTTTGCGTCCAAAAAGCAAATTTGGGTCATAAGATGGAGAACTTATTAAAGATAAAATTTCACCTGTTTTAGGAATAATTGCAACGATACTACCAATTTTATTTTTCATTAATTCTTCTCCATAAATTTGTAAATCTATATCAATAGTTGTTTTTAAATTATCGCCAGAAACTGCAATGGTATCATATTTTCCATTTTTATAACTTCCTTGTATTCTGTTATGAACATCCACAAGCATACGTTTTATTCCCTTTTTACCTCTCAAATTTTTTTCATAATATTTTTCTAAACCACTTTGTCCAATATAATTACCAGACTTATAATAATTATCTTTTCTAATATTTTTATTTGTAACCTCTCCTATATATCCAAGTAGGTGAGATGCAGATTTTGTTGTATGTTTTCTTAATGTTCTAAGTTCAACAAAAAAACCGGGAAATTTATGTAATTTCTCTTGCAAAACAGCATAATTTAATTTAGAAATTTGTTTTAAAAATAAAAAAGCTTTATATCGTGAGTATCTTTTCGCTTTTTTTAATTTTTTAATTAGCTCTTCTTTTTTAATATTTAAAATATTACAAAGTCCTAAAGTGTCAAAACTTTTTAATTGTTTTGGAATTACCATCAAATCATAAGATGCTTCATTATAAACTAATAATTTATTATTCCTATCAAAAATTAATCCGCGAGATGGATATTGAATAATATGTCGTATCGCATTATTATCTGCAGATATTTTATAAGATTCATCTATAATTTGTATCCAAAATAAACGAAATAAATAAGTTATAAATAAAATTATAACAAATAGTATTATAATATTTTTTTTCTTCAATTTATTTTTTTTTGAAAATTTAAAATAAAATTAATTTATTTTCAAATAAAAAAATTTTTTTTCAAAAAATCATTAAAATAAAATTTTTTTTCAAAAAAACGACGAATTTTTAATGATTTTTTATAA
>JAOZVH010000156.1 GCA_029938235.1 Bacteroidales bacterium | reverse complement strand
AAAAAAAAATTATTTTAAAATAAAAAATGTTAGAATTTCAGCATTTTTTCAAAAAATTTTTTGGTTATAGAACCTTTTTGTGATGGGAGTTTTTTTTACAAAAAAATTGTGAAAAATTTATGTTTTTTTTCAAAATATTTTTTTTAAATTTTCATTAAAATTTCATTAAAACGTTAATAATCAATACTTTATAGTGCGATACAACGAAATCATCGTGGATGATGAATCATTTTATTTTTTTTTTGATAAAAAAAATATTACATTTCACAAAAAGGTTCGATAACCAAAATTTTTTTTTGAAATTATAATTTCATAAAAAATTGCCGTTTTTTTGAAAAAAAAAATTTTTAAAATTGTAAAATTCATAAAAAATTGCTGTTTTTTTGAAAAAAATTTTTTAAAATTGTAAAATTCATAAAAAATTGCTGTTTTTTTGAAAAAAATTTAATTATAAAATTCATTAAAATTTCGTCATTTTTTAAAAAAAATTTTTTTTAATTACTTTTTGAAACCGATGAAATATTTTTTTTTTTGAAATATTTTTTGTTTTTTGAGATTTTTAATTTCAATAAAAAAATGAAGAAAATATTTTTTTTAAATTTAATTTTTAATTTTGCTTTAATAAGTTTTTCTCAGAAAAAACTTATTAAAAATAATTTTCGTTCTCCCTTAGATATTCCAATTTTACTTTCTGGAAATTTCGCAGAAATTAGAGGAAATCATTTTCACGCTGGAATAGACATAAAAACGAAAAGTAGAGTAGGAAAAAAAATTTATGCTGTTGAAGATGGATATATTTCTCGCATAAAAGTTTCTTCTGTTGGCTACGGAAATGCACTTTATTTAACTCATAAAAACGGCTATCTTACAGTTTACGGTCATTTGAAATCTTATAATAAAAAAATATCTAATTATGTAAAAAATTTACAATATAAAAGGAAAAAATTTTTTCTTGATAATTATCCAAAAAAAGATGTTTTTCCAGTAAAAAAAGGAGATTTAATTGCTTATTCTGGAAACTCTGGAAGTTCTGGTGGTCCACATTTGCATTTTGAAATCAGAGATAAAATCACACAACACCCATTAAATCCTTTGTTTTTTGGTTTCGACATTAAAGATAATATTCCTCCTAAAATTTATAGTATTTCTATTTATCCACTTGACGAGAACAGTTTTGTAAATGGGAAAAATGAAATGCAAAATTTTAAGGTTTTTAATAAAAATGGTTTATTGAAATTAAAAATTAATAAAGAAATAAAAGTTTTTGGAAAGATCGGTTTTGCCATAGAAACCAATGATTTTTTAAACAATTCTAAAAACATTTGTGGTATTTATTCTATAGAGTTAAAAATAAAAGATGAAATTATATTTCTTCATAAATTAGATGAAATTTCTTTTTTTCAACAAAAATACATAAATGCACATATAGATTATTCTTATAAAAGACGAAAAGGAAAGGTATTGCAAAAAAGTTTTTTATTGCCAAATCAAAAATTAATTTCTTATAAAAAAGTAAAAAATAAAGGTGTTTTTTATTTTGATGGAGACACAACTTTTAATATAAAATACACATTAAAAGATAGTTATGAAAATACTTCTATTTTAGAATTTAATGTGAAAAGTTTTTCTAATTTTAAGAAAATAAAAAATAAAAAGAAGAAAAGAATAGTTAAAATTATGCCTTTTGGCAAGAATAATTATTTTAATGAAAATGATATAAAAATTAGTATTCCCAAAGGTTCTTTGTATGATACTTTGTTTTTTCAATATAAAAAAAGAGATTTTAATAATTATAGGTATTTTTCTAATGTTCATTTTATTCATAATGGATTTACTCCTTTACATAAAAAAATGACCATTTCAATTAAAATTACAGATTTTAAAAATTCTTTGAAGAATAAATATTTGATTGCTTCTGTTGGAAGTAATGGTCGTTTATATTCTGTTGGAGGGAAATTTAAAAATGGTTTTATTACAACAAAAGTTAGAAGTTTTGGAAGATATGTTGTTGTTAGTGACACAGAAAAACCAAATATTCAAGCTTTAAATATTTATGAAAATGCAGATATGAGTTTGTCAAAAAATATACGTTTTTTTATTAATGATAATCTTTCGGGAATTGCATCTTATGAAGTTTATATTGATGGTAAATGGATACTTTTTAATTATGACAAAAAAATAAATTTAATTTGGCATGAATTTGATAAAGAAAAAATTAATTTTGGTAGAAATCATAAACTTATTTTAAAAGTCAGAGATAGAAAAAATAATATAAAAACTCTTAGATTAAATTTTTTTAAATAAAAAATTATGAAAATTTTATACTTATATGACATTTTTTTCAAAAAAAAATCTTTTTCAAAAATCGTCCAAAATTTTAATATTTTTTAATTTTTAAATTAAAAAAAATTTTTTCAAAAAATCGTCCAAAATTTCAAATTTTTTAATTTCAAAATAAAAAAAATTTTTTTCAAATTCGTCCAAAATTTTAATGTTTTTTAATTTCAAAATAAAAAAAAATTTTTTTTCAAAAATCGTCCAAAATTTTAACATTTTTTAATTTCAAATAAAAAAAAATTTTTTTTCATAATTTGACTAAAATTTTAACATTTTTTAATTTTAAATAAAAAAAAATTTTTTTCATAATTTGACTAAAATTTTTATGTTTTTTTTAATGGAAAATTTTACTACAAAATCAAAAAATCGTTTTTATTTTAATTTAATAATTTTATGATATTCTTCGAAAGTTTTTAAATCACTAATTCTTAGAAAATAAATTCCATTTTCTAAAAAAGAAATATCTATTTCTTCTAAAAAATTTTTTTCATAAAAAACATTTTGCCCTTTATAATCAAAAATGGAAATATATAATTTTTCATTTTCCATTTCCGTATCGCAAATCAAATTAATTTTATCTCTTACTGGATTTGGAAAAATTTTAAAATTCTTTTCAATTTTATCGTCTAAAAGTTTATCTATTTCTTTTTTTCTTAAACTTTTTCCAAAAACCGGACGTATCATCAAAGCACCATCAAAAGAAGATTTTAGCCATTCTCCTCCAATATTGTAAAAAATTTTATTTTCAATTTTTTTATTAACATCATAACCAACATTTAAAAAATCATTAGTTGTCTGTTTCCAACCAACAAAAAATGTATCTTGAACAGTAAAAGCTGTATCAATTTCGTCGTCATTTTCTTTATGAAATTTGAAAGTTAAAAACTCATTTATATTTTCAGAGTATTCTAAGTTTTCAGACAAAGTTTTTTGGTATAAAATTTTACCTGGCAATAAAGTTTCTTCATCTTGCTCCCATACTGTCAAATAAAAATATTTTATTTCTCCCAGCAGACTTTGATTAAAATAAAATTGTACAGCACGCAAAGAATCATCTAATTTATAATTATTAAATTTATAAGCAACTACTGCTTCGTGAGTTCCTTGTCCAGAAATTCCATAACCGTTTTCTGCTGTTCCGTCGTCAAAAGAATAATAATTAAAAAATTTTTGAAATTTATAAATTGTATCGTTCCAATTTTTATATATTTGTTCCAATTTATTATTAGTAATTTTTTCTGGTTCTGGCTCTATTGCAGAAAATTTTATAGAAAACATAGCCGAATCTCCATCATTTTTTATAGGAAAAAAAGGATTTATTCCAAGAGAAGTAATATCAGAAAAAATTGTATATGGATTTATATTATCTGCTCCCGCATTATAATTTTGTAAATTAGAACTTCCTAAAACTCCTAAAACTTCTATATTTTGTTGAATATTAACAACTCTGTTAGAATTATTTTTTACTGAATAAAATACTTGGTCTTTTAATTCTTCATCATTTTCTTTAAAATGTGTCCACGGCATACTTGTGTAATTTTTCAAGAAATTACTTATTCCCAGAACACTTGTATCGTCGATTATTGTGTCATTTTTTGTTCTATTTTTATTTAAATAAATCCAATCCAAATTCCAATGGTCAACATCAGAAGAACGACCATAATTTCCGGGATTATTCCCAGAAAGACTTACATAATTACAAAAACGAAAACGAAAATTTTTTTGTAAAAAAATAGTATCATTAATTGGAATCATAACATTTTTAAAATTATGACTTTCTTCTCCGGGAACAGACCAAACTAAATTCCATATGCTATCTAAAGGCGAAAAAAATTCTAAAATCAAAGAATCATTTGTTTCGGGTTCATCTCCATTACCTTGGGGCTGATAAAAAAAACTTAAATAAATAGAATCAGAAATTTCAAAATCTAAATTAATTTCCTGAGATGTCAAAGTATCAGCTTTGAAAGTGGAATAATTAGAAGCCACATCGTATAAAGAACCATAATTATCTATTGCGTCTAAAGTTGCAACTCCAACAGAAATTACATTTATACCATAATTTTTATTTATAAATGCCATATTATCCTGCCATAAACTGTCAGCAGGAAAAATATTAGAAAAAGAAAAATCATCAAAAAATGGCATTTCTAAATTTGATTTATTAATTTTTTTTTTCTTTTTTCCTATTATCAAATTACTTTTAATAATAGAATTAGAACTTAAACCGATTAATTTTTCTTGTGAATATGTATTTTTAAAAAAAAATGCACAAAAAACGAAAAAAAAAATTTTTATTTTTTTACTCATCTCCTACAGAATTTAATAGTGAATCAATTATTAAACTATCTTTATTTATTTTTAATTGTGTATTGTTATCAAATTTTGTTATTTCTTTTCCTACTCCAACAAATAGGTCTATTTTTGTACCTCTTTCTAACATAGCATTTTCTTCAACAATATTACCATCTAATTCTTGTTTTTTTACAAGATTTTTATAAGTTTTTAAAACAGGAATATAATCTCCGATTTTGAAACCTGCAGAAATTAACATTACTTTTGCTTGCCTGTAAGAAACTCCAACAACATTTGGCATTTTAACTTTTTGATTGTTGAAAGCGTTAATAGTAAGAAATATACGTCTATTTTTTTTTACTTTATTTCCAATGTTTGGATCCTGAGTAACCACTTTACCTCTTTTATCTTTTTTATTAAAATTGTCATAAATAGAATCAACAATTTCGAAACGTAAATTTTTTTCCTTTAAAATTTTTTTTACTTCATCTATTTTTAGATCTATTAAATTTGGCACAAGTTCTTCTTCGTTGTGTCTGGCATAAATTTCAAGAAAAGAAAAACTTGTCAATAAAATAGAAGAAAAGATACAGATTATGATAAAAATATGCCTAAAATAAACATTTTTTACAGCCCAATAAATAGATACGAAAAGACCTATTATTAAAACTAAAAGAAACAATAATATATTTTGAAAAAACTCACTTTTGCTAATTAATTTCAGATAATTCATAATTTATTATTCGAATTTAAAATTTCAAAAATTTTTACAAAAATAATATTTTTTTATTACTTTTGTAAAAATTTTAATAAAATAAAAATGATTTTTTTATCTAAATTAATTTTAAAATTACTTGGTTGGAAAATAGTAGGTCCAAGCCCACATTTAAAAAAGTTTGTTATTTGTGCTGCACCACATACAAGTAATTGGGATTTTATCGTTGGAAGATTGCAATGTGTAGTTTTTGATCTTCAACCTATTACTTTAATAAAAGCAGAATCTTTTTTTTTCCCATTAGGAATTTTTTTGAAAGCAATAAATGCTTATCCTGTAAAAAGAGGAAGTAAAAATAATATTATTGATATTTTAAAAAAAGAGTTTGATAAAAATGAGAAATTTACTGTTATAATTACACCAGAAGGCACAAGAAAAAAAAGGAAACGTTGGAAACGTGGATTTTACCATATTGCAGTAAAAGCAAATGTTCCTATTTTGCTTGCATACAGCGATTATAAAAAAAAAGAAATAGGAATGTCTAATTTTTTTTACCCAACTGGAGATGTAGAAAAAGATATAATAACAATTAAAAAATTTTATCAAAATATTGGTGCAAAACATCCTGAAAAATTTATAACTGGTTTGGAAAAAAATTAAAAAAAAATTTTTATAGTACTAATATAAAATATTTATGAAAAAATTTTTTTCTTATATTTATATAATTTTCAAATAAAAATCATAAAAAATGACGTTTTTCGAAAAAAAAATTTTTTTCTTATATTTATATAATTTTAATTTTCAATTAAAAAAATCATAAAAAAATGACGTTTTTTGAAAAAAAATTTTTTCAAAAAACGTCCAAAATTTTAATGTTTTTTATTTTTTTAAATTTTTAAATATAAAATAAGTTTTCAAAGATTTCTTTTAAAAGAGGCTTTTTTAATTTTTCTTTTTAAGTTTTGATATAAATATTGTTCTTTGTGTATATTTATTTTATTTTGTCCCATTAAAATATGGCTATATAGTGCAAAATTTCTAATCATTTTTAAGCAATATTCATAAGCATAATTTTGTAATGTGATTGTATTTTCTTCTATTAATTTATTTTTATCACATTCCCAAAGTAAAACATAAACCGTTTTATCTGATAAAAATAAACGATGTGTAGCATGATAATATTCTTGTTCAGCAAAATCTACAATTATTTCTTAAAATAAGAGTCGTTAATTTAGTCAAATTTTCTAAAAAATTAGCAATTTAAAAAAATTCCTCATTATATTAATTAGTAATTGGACAATATAGGATAGTTGGATTATTTTTATGAATTTCTGGTTTTTCCAAAATCCCAGATTTCCAAATTAGCATTTGATTATATTTATAAATATTAAATGGTGATGTAATTAAATGATAACCGTTTTTTGTTTCAATAATTGATTTTACCTTTTCTCCAAATGGTTCTAATTTAATTAATTCATCTTCAATTTTTTTGCAGAAATCTAAATCTTTTATATCAATATCAATGATCCATTTTTTATCTTTATCGCTTGAAAATTGACCACAAACACTTTCATAAGATTTTCTTACAGCTTTATAATTTTTATTTAATATGCAGTCAGTTACTTTTTTCAGCATTTGGAAAGCTAATTTTTCAAAGCTTCTTTTATTTAAGTTAATACCAGCCCTTGCATTATAGAAGTTACATAAAGATATTATTTCAGGCATTTTCATTTCTAAATATTCAATACTTTGAATATAATATGTTTTTATAATTACATTGTTTGAACCAAGTTCTGGATGTTCTTTTTTCCTCTTAATAATTTGTAAATGGTAAAAAATATCTTTATTGTCAAATACAATTATTTCTTTTATTTGTTCTAAATTATTTATATTATTCATATCTGAATTTTTATTTAAAATGATTTTTAAATTTTACAAAATTAAATGATTTTCATTAAAAAATTTTTTTTTTAATTATAAAAAATCATTAAAATTTTGGTGTTTTTTGAAAAAAATTTGTAACCGTTCATTATAATATGATGAAAATTTTTTTTCTAAGTAGTATTCTAAAGTTTTTCCATATTGAATATGTCTAAAAAATTTATGATATATTTTTTCAATATTTCCTAAAACCCTTTGAATTTATTTTTTTTATTTTATAATTTTTATAAGACCTAAATTTATCCATTTGTATTTTATAAATCTCATAAGATTTCAATCATATTCAGTTAGGAGAATATGTTGGTTATTTGTTATAAATAAATTATTAGCATACATTCTGTATTTTATTTTTAAATTTCTTATTGTATATTTGATGTATTTCAATAATTAAATTGTTTTTATTAAATCTTTTGAAAAATCATCAAAATATGATATAACAAGATCAGAATTTTTATAAAAAAAAAAATCAAAAAAACGCCAAAACTTTTATATTAAAAAAAAAATATTTTTTTTATATAATAAAATTATATAATTTTATGTTTTTTAAATAAAGATAAAATTATGCTTGCTCCTCTAGACAATGAAGTATTTTTTAAAAAGGCTTTTACAAATAAAGTTGTATTTGAAAAATTTGTCTACGATATTTTTGGCGAAAAAGTTTCTGTAAATAAAATAGAAACAGAAAAACAATTTGAAAAAAAATCTGGTTACATTGATATAAAAATCGATGTTTATGCAGAAACTGTGGATAAAAGATTTATTATAGAGATACAAAAAATTGCTTATGATTACAATTTCGATAGATTTTTGCATTATTTTCTTACTGCAATAACAGAAC
>JAOZVH010000019.1:17198-26147 GCA_029938235.1 Bacteroidales bacterium | reverse complement strand
CTGGAATTTTATTTGTTTTATACAAATTTTCAAATTCTAAAGTATTTTTGATTTTATATTTTTTCTGTAAATATAGAATTTTTATGTTTGTTTCTTTTATTTTTTTTATTATAAAATATTTTATAAATTCTTCCTCAGAAATCACAAAATGATTAGATAATAATTTTATTATTTTTTTTGACATAGTTTTTCATTTATAATTTACTTCAAATTTAATTTTTCAAAAATCGTACAAAATTTTTTTCAAAAAAATCGCGATTTTTTTGAAAAAAATTTTTTTTATGAAAAGACTAATTTAAATTTTTCATAAATTTATTTCTAATAAAAATAGAAATTCCTATTAAAATAAGTGGAATACTTAAAATTTGTCCCATATTTATAAATAAATTTTCTTCGAATACTTCTTGGTTTTCTTTGAAAAATTCTAAGATAAAACGAGTAAGAAATATAAAAATTAAGAAAAAAGAAAAAATATTTCCCTTTGAAAAATTTTTATAATTTTTTTTAAAATAATAATATAGACCTATAAAAATTATAAAATAACAAATGGATTCATAAACTTGTGCCGGATGACGAGGAATTTCATCTACTCTTTTGAAAATAAAAGCAAAAATAAAATCTGTTTTTTTTCCAATAATTTCTGAATTCATTAGATTTCCCAATCTGACAAATACAGCAGATAAAGCAGAAACTATAACTAATCTATCTAAAATCCATAAATAATCTATTTTATATTTTCTCGAGTATAAAAATAAACTTGTTAAAATCCCAATAACTGCTCCATGACTTGCAAGTCCTCTAAAACCTGTAAAATTAAAATCATCTCCAAATATACTTCCTCGCCATGGCAAAAATATTTCCAAAGGATGATTTAAATAATAAGATGTTTCATAAAACAAACAGTGTCCTAATCTTGCTCCGAGTATAATTCCAAGAACAACATAAACAGATAACTTATCTAATAATTCTAAATTTAAACCTTCTTTTTTGTAAACCTTTGACATAAAAAGATAACTCAGGAAAATTCCTGCTGCAAAAAATAAAGAATACCATCTAACTCCAAAACTTCCTATGGAAAAAATTTCAGGTGAAACTTCCCAAATAATGTAATTTAAAAACATATTTTATATTTTGTATTTTGCAAATATTAAAAAAAAAATTAATTTTTGTTAAAAAACAATAAAATATTTTCTGTTATATAATTTAATTCTTCTTTTATCAGTTCGGTATGTATCGGAATGGAAACAACATTTTTACTGAGAAATTCAGAAACAGGTAAATCACCAATTTTATAATTCAAAAAAGAATAAGATTTTTGCAAATGTAATGGCAAAGGATAATAAATCGCAGACGGAATATTTTTTGTTTTTAAGAATTCCATAAAATCTTTTCTATTTGTATTTTTTAATATCAAAGTGTATTGATGAAAAGTATGAGTGGAATTTTTACTTCGTTTTGGTATTTGTAAATCTTCAATTTTATAAAATTTTGAATCATAAAAGTCAGCAATACTTTTACATTTTTCATTATATTTATCTAAATATTTTAATTTTACATTTAAAATCCCAGCTTGTAAAGTATCTAATCTAGAATTTACGCCTATTTTTTCATAAAAATATTTTTCAACAGAGCCGTGATTTGCTATGGAACGAATCCTTTTTGCTAAGTTATCATCATTTGTAGCAATTGCACCACCGTCTCCAAAACAAGCCAAATTTTTACTCGGAAAAAAAGAATAACAAGAAATATCTCCTAAAGTTCCGGTTTTTTTATATTTTTTATCTGTAAAAAAATAAGATGTACCAACTGCCTGAGCATTATCTTCTATAATTTTCAAATTATATTTTTTAGAAATTTCTAAAATTTCTTTCATTTCTGCACTTTGCCCGAATAAATGAACCGGAATAATTACTCTTGTTTTTGAATTTATTTTTTTTTCAATCTCTTTATAATTTATTGTAAAAGTGTCGTCAAAAACATCTACAAAAACAGCTTTTAAACCTAATAAAACTACAACCTCCACAGTCGAAACAAAAGTAAAACTTGGCAAAATAACTTCGTCATTTTTTTCTAAATTTAAAGACATCAAAGCAATTTGTAATGCATCTGTTCCATTTCCGCATGGAATTACATTTTTAACTTTTAAATAATTCTCAAAATTCTTTGAAAATTTTTTTACTTCATCGCCGTTAATAAAATTAGAACTTTCTAAAACTTCTTTTATTGAAAGATCTATTTCTTCTTTTATATTTAAATATTGAGCCCTGAGGTCAAGCATTTTTATTTTCATAATATAAAATTTTATTTACAAAATAAAAATAAATGACCAAATTTGAAAAAAATTTTTTTCAAATTTGGTCATTTATTTAATAAAATTAAAAATTTAATGTAATAAAATTACATTTCCTGTTCTTCTGAACTCTGTCCCATTTTTATCCTGATAAATAATTAACCAAGTATATGATGCTGTTTCTCCAAAATCACCACCATTAATTCTTCCATTCCAGGGATAATTTAAATTATTCGTTTCGAAAACTTTTTCTCCCCACCTATTAAAAACTAACATTCTAAAATTATTTTCGTCTATTCCATTTCCTTTTGGAATAAAAACAGCATTCTCCGGAATTTTGCTATTTACATTAAAAGCATTCGGAATATAAAAAGAATATTGGTCAAAAAAAGATATTTTTCTAATAAAACTATCTTTACAAGCAAAACGATTGGCAACAATTAATTTTGCATAATAACTTGCTCCAGGTTTGGCAAATTCATAATTATGATGCGGTTCTATCAAATTTGAAGTCATATCAATTGTGTCCACTTCATAAATGGTATCAGTAACTATGTTTGTAACAAACTCAGTTTGTCCATTTATTATTACGGTATCTATTTGTTCTGTTTCTACATAACTCACAGAAATTGTATCATAATACATTTCGTCATCTCCAAAAGTCCAGTAGCAGGAATCATAACCATTTGAATTATTCTCAAAGAAAACTATTGGGTTTAGATAACTTAATTCATTTTTAGAAACTTTAAATTTTGCTTCTACACTTGGAAAAATTCTAATGGTATCGAAAATTTCTTTTACACAACCGTCTCCAGACTTAACACTTAATTTATATGGATAACTACCTTTTGTATCAAAAATAAAACGTGGACTGACTGTTCTGTCATCTAATTCAGCTTCATTAAAATCCCATTTGTAAGTTCGTTTTCCTCTTCCATCTTTTACAGTATCTTGCAAATACAAAATAAAAGGAGCACAACCTTCATAAGGATGTGCAATTCCCTTAGAATCCAAAGAAACTTCTGGATCAGGTAAATATTTAATATTTAGATTTGCTTTTCCAGTAAAACACTTATCTTTTTCTTCTACTGTTATTAAATAATTTGTCGGCGAAATTTTAGGTGAAACATAAAAAGGTAATGTTTTTTGAACTCCATTTATTGTACAATAATATGGTCCGCCAAAACCACTTTCATTAGTTATTTTTGCTGTTATTATCAGAGAATTTCCCGGACAAACAACAGTATCATTCATAGACAAATCTATTGCAATTGTATCTCTTGTAGGATTTTCCATCTCAAAAATGCTTGAAGTTATTACAATTCCATTATGATCTTTTACATTTACAATATATCTTCCAATATCTAATTCTTGGAAAGTATTTCCACTGACATAAGGTCCGACAACTCCTATATTTGGTTGTTGTAAAGAATATGTGTAAGGCACATTTCCATAATCTGCAAATACAGTTATTTTGCCGTCTTTTTTTCCATAACAAGTAATATTTTCCCATTCTTCTTTAACTATCTCAAAATTTTGTGAAAAAATCTGAGACATTATAATAAAAAACGTATATAATAGCGTAAATATTTTTTTTAAAAATTTCATTTTTTTTAAATTTAAAACGATTTTTTTTAATAAAAATTTTTTAATTTTTATTTTTGTAAAAATAATTTTTATTTTTGAAATATTTTAATTTTAATTTTATTGTTTTTTTTATTAAAAATTAATAGCTTATTCTTATGACATTTATAAAAAATCTTTTTAACTTATGCATAATAATTTTTGTTAGTTCTACATTTGTTTTTGGACAAGATCAATCTTTGAGAACTTACACTGGACATTCCCGTTGGATTTACGCTGTAACATTTAATAATAGTGGAAATTGGTTAGTTAGTGGTTCAAATAATTCAGTAATTTTGTGGGAAACTGAAACTGGAGATACAATAAATATTTATAGAGGACATATTAATCATGTACTTGCTGTTGATATTAGCCCAGATAATAAATACATAATAAGTGCTTCTTTGGACAATACAATAAAATTATGGAATACAAAAAACAATGAGCTTATACATACATTTTCTTTACATTCCGGAGGAGTTACAACGGTTGTTTTTTCTCCGGACGGGAAATATATTCTCAGTGGTTCTATAGATAATACTATAAAATTATGGGATTTAGAAACTAAAAGTTTAGTGCGTGTTTTTGAAGGGCATAGCGGATGGGTAAAAAAAGTAGAGTTTTTTGACGACGGTAAAAAATTTTTAAGTTGTTCTTATGATAATACAATAAAATTATGGGATTTGGAAACAGCAAATGTTTTAAAAACTTACCGATCTCATAAAGATTATATTTATGACATAGAAATTTCTAAAGACGGAAAACAATTTGCAAGCTGTTCAAAAGATAAAACAATAAAAATTTGGAACATAGAAAATAATACACCAGTTTATACTTTTAATACAGGCGATAAAACAGCATGGTCAATAGTTTTTGATAAAAAAACTAAATATTTGATTAGCAATTCTTTATCAAAAAATTTAAAAATTTGGGATTTAGAAAGTAAAGAAGAAATTGTAATTTTGAAAGGACACACAGGAACAATTTATTCCATAGATATCTCTCCAAATCAAAAATATGCAGTTAGTGGATCTACAGATAAAACTTTAAAACTTTGGGATATTTCAATATATTTAAAATAAAATTTTGAAAAATTTGTGTTTTTTTCAAAATATTTTATTTCATAAAATGTTCCATAACCAAAAATATTTTGCATTAAAAAAATAATAACAAAATTTGAAAATAATTTTATTTATAATGTGTATGAGTTTTATAAATTGTCAAGGCGATCTTTATAAAAATGCAAAAATAAAATTAGAAAAAGGAGATTATTATTTTGAAATGGGAAATTATAAAGAAGCAATAAAGATTTATAATTCTTTTTTGAAAATAGACCCGAAAAATTCCAGAGTTTTTATAAAAAGAGGAATTTGTAAATTTCATTTAAATGATTTGAAAAATTCATTATTAGATTACGATAAAGCGATTTTTTTCAATTCAAATTATGTAAAAGCCTATTATAATAGAGGAGTTTTAAAATTTTATTTTGGAGATTATTACGGTGCAATTTTAGATTTTAATAAAACTATTTCTCTGGAAAACATGCATATAGACGCACATATAAAACGTGGACAAACAAAATTAAAATTAAAATTTTATAAAAAAGCTTTTGAAGATTTTAATTTTGCAAAAATTTTAGATAGTTTAAATCCTAATATTTATGAAGGATTAGGTGATTTTTATTTTTATAAAAATGAAAAAAAAAATGCTTTTGAAAATTGGAATAAAGCAATTTCAATGGGGAAAAAAGATGTTTATATAAAAATAAACAATTTATAAAAAAAATGGCATTTTTGTGAAAAAATTTTTTTATAGAAATGAAAAATAAAAAAAATATTTATCAAGGCATTAAATTTAATGTGGAAATTAATAGAAAAGAAATAAATCATTATCATTTAAAAGAATTAAATTCCTATTGTAAAATTTTCCATAAAAATTCTCTTGCTCCGTCTTATTCCGGAGGTTCGTATGGAAATTTAAGTTTTAGAAAAAAAAAATTTAAAAATGAATTTATAATTACTCCATCAAACTCTTGTTTAGGAAATTTGGAAAATAAAGATTTTGTTGAAATAACAAATTTTAATTTAGAAAAAAAGAAAATTTTTTGTGATGGTTTAAGAAAACCATCCTCAGAAACTATTTTGCATTATTTTATTTATAAAAAAAGACCAGAAATTAATGCAATTTTTCACGGACATTCAAAAAAAATTTTAGATTTTTCTGAGAAAAAAAATATTATTTCTACAAAAAATGAAATTCCTTACGGAACCATTGAATTAGTTGATGCAACTCTTAAAATTTTAGAAGACAATTATTTTTTTATTTTAAAAAATCACGGTTTTTTTTCCATAGGAAAAAGTATGAAAGAATCTTGGAGAATAACAAAAGAAATTATGAATCAAATAAAATATTAAAAATTTATATTTTTTTTTAATTCTTTTAAATTTTTACACCAATAACAAGTGTATCATCAATTTGTTTTAAATCGCCTTTCCAGTTTTCAAAAACTTCATTTAAAATTTGTCTTTGTTCCTTCATATTTTTATTTTGAATTTTTAAAATCAATTTTTTAAATTTTTTCTTCATAAATTTTCGACCCTTTTCTCCGCCAAATTGGTCTATATAACCGTCAGAAAAAACATAAAATAAATCGTTTTTTTTAAATTTAATTATTTGATTTGTAAATTTTTTTTCTTTCCTGTAAGCTCCTATTGGTTGTTTATCCCCTTTAAATTCTATCAATTCTTTGTTTCTAATAAGATAAAGTGGATTATTTGCTCCGGAAAACTGTAACTCATTTGTTTTTGTATTTATAACACACATAGCTAAATCCATACCGTCTTTTGTTCCGATTTTTTTTCCTTTTGTTTTGAAAGAGTTTTTTATTTCGTCTCTTAGTAAATCCAGAACTTCATTTGGTTTTATAATTTTTTCTTTCATAACAATTTCATTTAATAAAGAAATTCCAAGCATACTTACAAAAGCTCCGGGAACTCCATGTCCGGTGCAATCAGCAGCAACAAAAATAAAAAATTCATTAATTTTTTTTGCCCAATAAAAATCGCCGCTAACAACATCTCTTGGTTTAAACATTATAAAATAATCTAAGAAATTATCTTCAAACAAATCCAAATTTGGCATTATTGCATTTTGTATTCGACTTGCATAATTAATACTATTTCGTATTTGTTTATGACTTTCTTCTATTTTTTCCTTTTGTTTATTTACTGTTAAAAGTGTCGCATTTAATTCATAATTACTTTCTTCTATTTTTTCTTTTTGTTCATTTATTGTTTCCAAAGTTGTGTTTAATTCTTCGTTCATTTGATTTAGTTCTTCATTATTTTCTGTAATTTTTTCTTTTTGTTCTTTGATTGTTTCTAATGTAGTATTTAATTCTTCATTTGTTTGGTTAAGTTCAGTGTTCATTTCTGTTATTTTTTTCTTTTGTTCAAAAAGAATACGATTAGCTTTTCTTTTTTCAAGGAAAGAATAAAATATTAAAAGAACCATTATTATTGTCAGAATCATACCAATAATAAAAAAATTTCTTACTGTTTTCTGGTGTTTTATTTCCTTAGAATAAATAGTATTTTTTTTCTCTTGTTCTATTTTAATTATTTCTTTTTCTTTTTCGTGTTTATATTTATATTCTAATCCAGTCATTTCTTTGACATTTTTTTCATTAAAAATGCTGTCATTTAAATTTTTAAAAACTTTATAATTTTCGAAAGCTTTTTTATAATTTTTTATTTTGGAATAAATATTTGCAAGATATCTGTGTATTTTTCTTTGTTCATCTAAATGTCCAAGTTCTTTTGAAATTTTTAGACTTTTTAATATAAAATTTAAAGATTTTTTATAATTATTTTTATCACAATAAATTACTCCTATATTAAAATAAGATGTAGATATTCCATTTTTATCATCTAATTTTTCTTTTATTCTTAGAGATTTATAATGATATTCCATTGATTTTTCATTCTCTTCTTTGTCGTAATATGAAAGAGCAATATTATTAAAACACATAGCAATACCTTTTTTATTATTAATTTCTTCATTTATTTTCAAAGATTTTTTATAATATTCCAATGCTTTTTTATATTTTTTTTGTGTTTGATATATTAAAGCTATATTATTTAAACACAAAGCATATCCATCCTTATCATTGATTTTATCTTTCATTTTCAATGATTTTTCAAAACATTCTAATGCTTTCTCATGATTTTTTTGACTGTTATAAATTAATCCTATATTATTTAGACATCTAGAAATTCCATTTTTATCTTTAAGTTTTTCTCGTATTTTTAAAGATTTTTGATAATATTTCAGTGCTTTTTTATAATTACTGTGTCGCCAATATATTAAACCAATATTATTAAAACTCATAGAAACACCTTTTTCATCTCCAATTTCTTTATCTATATTTAAAGATTTTTTGTAAAATTCTATTGCTCTTTCATAATCGCCTTTATTATTAAAAATAATTCCAATATTGTTAAAACAAGCAGAAATTCTTGTTTTATTTTCAAGTATTTTATTTAGTTCTATTGATTTTTTATAATATTCTATTGCTTTGTCATAATTTGACGTAAAATAATTGTATTTACCAAGAATATAAAAACTCTCAGCTTCACCTTCTTGAAAATCTATTTTTTTAGATATTTCCTCTGCTTCTTTGACATATTTTAATAATTTTTTTTTGTCTATGCGAAATAATTTATTAGCAATTTTATTTAATAAAATAACTCTATTTTTATTTTTTATTTTATTTTTTTGCAAAAGATTTTCTAAAGAATCAAAAGTTGCATTTTGTGATCTTAAATTTAAGAAAAAAATAACATTAGAAATCAAAAAAAGAGTAATAAGTTTTTTCATATAAAAATTTTTTCAAAAAAAGCACAAAATTTTACGAATTATAATTTTTTAATTAAAAAAAAATTTTTCAAAAAATGCCCAAAATTTTAATGTTTTTTAATTTTTAAATTAAAAAAAAATTTTTTTCAAAAAATCGTCCAAAATTTTAATGTTTTTTA
>JAOZVH010000019.1:7726-17098 GCA_029938235.1 Bacteroidales bacterium | reverse complement strand
ATTTTTGAATTTAAAAAAAATTTTTTTCAAAAATCGTTCAAAATTTTAATGTTTTTTAATTTTTGAATTTAAAAAAAATTTTTTTCAAAAATCGTTCAAAATTTTAATGTTTTCAAAAAAATCAAAAATATACAAATTTTTCGAATTTTTTTTAAATTATTTTGAATTTTATTTTTTAATTATTACATTTGCACTTTATTAATTTTAAAAAAAATATGGCATCTACTTCAGATTTTAAAAATGGATTGTGTATAGAATACAACAATGATTTATTTACTATTGTACAATTTCAACATGTAAAACCAGGAAAAGGACCTGCTTTTGTCCGCACTAAATTAAAGAACTTAGTTACCGGAAGAGTTATAGAAAATACATTCAACTCAGGTGTAAAAATAAAAATTGCAAGGATAGAAAGAAGACCTTATCAACTTCTTTATAAAGATGATATGGGTTATGTTTTTATGCATTTAGAAACTTATGAACAAATTATTTTGCAAGAAGAATTTATAGAAAATTTAGATTTATTCCAAGATGAGCAAAAATTAGAAGTTGTTTTTCATGCTGATACAGAAACTCCTTTATCTTGCGATTTACCTCCTTTTGTTAATCATAAAATAGAATATACAGAACCTGGTTTAAGAGGCGATACTTCTTCATCATCATCTTTGAAACCAGCAAAAATTGAAACCGGTGCTAAAATAAATGTTCCTTTATTTATAAATACCGGAGACAAAATCAAAATAGACACAAGAAGTCGTTCTTATGTTGAAAGAGTAAAGTAATATTTAGAAATACATTTTTTTTAAATGTATTTTTTTTTAATAAAAAAATTATGGCTAAAGAGAAAAAAACATCAAGAAAACGTTTAAAATTATCTAATTTTAAATTAAAATCACTTCTTAGAGTTACAGAAGCAATTAATGATAACCTTGCAACAAAAAAATTGCTAAAACTTTATCAAGATATTTTAAAAATAGATCTGAATATTGGGAAAATTGTCCTATATTCGTACAATAAAAAATGGAATAATATTTTATATACCGGAATAGAAAAAAACATAATAAATAAAATAGATATAAAAAAAGATCTACAAATTTATAAAGATTTAGGCAAAAGATATTATATGCCAAAAAATTCTATTCTGGAAGAATATTTTGATTTTCTTATTCCTGTATTTCATCAAAAATCGCCCATTGCTTGTGTTTTGATAGGAGATTTGGAAAGCGAACAATATGAATTGGCGATGAGTCCGGTTATAAAACATTTAAAATTTATTCAAACCATAACAAATATTATTGTCGTTTCCATAGAAAATAAACGTTTACATCAGGAAAATTTACGTCAAGAAATATTTAAAAAAGAAATTGAATTAAGTTCTAGAATGCAAACTCTTTTAATTCCAGATGCGGATAATTTACCAAAAAATGATAAAATTAAAACAGTAGGTTTTTATTTTCCTCATTATGAAGTTGGAGGAGATTATTATGACGTATTTGAATTAAACAAAAATGAATTGGGATTTTGTATAGCTGATGTTTCAGGAAAAGGTTTTTCAGCAGCTTTATTAATGTCTAATTTTCAAGCAAATTTAAGAGCGTTATTTAAAGAAAATATTGATTTAAAAGAGCTAATTTTAAAATTAAATAAACTTGTTTTGAAAAATGCCAATAATGAAAAATTCATTACTTTTTTTGTTGGAAAATTTAATTTTAAAAAATTTGAATTAAATTATATTAATTCTGCACACATTCCACCAATTTTATATAATAAAAAATCTAAAAAAATTACTTTATTAGATAAAGGTTGTGTTGGTCTTGGAATGTTAGATAATATTCCATTTATTAATGAAGGTATCTTAAAAATAGAAGAAAAATCAAAATTAATATGTTATACTGATGGACTTTCGGAGATAGAAAATGAAGAGCAAGAAGAAATAGGTTCTTTAATTGTAGAAAAAAATATTAAGAAAAATATTGGTATAGAAAAAATCATTAATTCAATAATTAAAGAGTTGAAAATAAATAAGAAAAATAATAAGATAGTTGACGATGTAACTATTTTAGGAATAGAATTTTTATAATTTTGTTAGAAAAATTAATTTTAAATTATGGCAATTAAACGTTTTAAGGCATTAGAAAAAGTTTTATCAAGAAAAGCGATAAAAATAAAATTTCCAAAGGGAAAAATTTCTGATTATTTTGGAATTAACGTTTTTGATAAAAAAAAGATGCAAAAATATTTATCAAAACAAGCATATAAACATATTATTTCTGCCATAGAAAGTGGTAAAAAAATAGATAGAAAAATGGCAAATCAAATTGCCATGGGAATGAAATCCTGGGCAATGGATAAAAATGCTACACATTATACACATTGGTTTCAACCTTTGAACGACGCAACAGCAGAAAAACATGATGCTTTTTTTAATATTAATAAAGAAAGAGAAGTATTTGAAAGCTTTGACGGTGAGTTATTAGTACAGCAAGAATCAGATGCTTCAAGTTTGCCAAGTGGTGGAATTAGAAATACTTTCGAAGCAAGAGGTTATACTGCTTGGGATCCATCTTCGCCGGCTTTTATTGTAGATAAAACTCTTTGTATTCCAACTATTTTTGTTTCTTACACAGGTGAAGCATTAGATTATAAAACTCCACTGCTAAAAGCAAACCAGATATTAGACGAAGCTGCTGTAAAAGTTTGTCAATTTTTCGATAAGAATGTTAAAAAAGTTACATCTATGCTTGGTTGTGAGCAGGAGTATTTTTTAATTGATAAAGCTTTATATCTTTCAAGACCAGATTTAATTTTAACAGAAAGAACTTTAGTTGGTCATTCCTCAGCAAAGGACCAACAGCTTAATGATCATTATTTTTCGTCCATTCCGGAGAGAGTTTCTTCTTATATGAAAGAACTTGAAATAGAGGCTTATAAACTTGGAATTCCTCTGAAAACAAGGCATAATGAAGTTGCACCAAATCAGTTTGAATGTGCTCCAATTTTTGAAGAAACAAATCTTGCCAATGACCACAATCAACTGCTGATGGACACCATGAAAAAATTAGCACATAGACATAATTTTGTAGTTTTATTTCACGAAAAACCTTATAAAGAAATAAATGGTTCAGGAAAACATTGCAATTGGTCTTTAAAAACAAATACTGGAATAAATTTATTATCGCCATCAAAAAATACAAAATTAAATCTGCAATTTATTGTATTTCTTGTTAATACAATTAAAGCTGTTTATGAAAATGCAGATCTACTTAGAGCAAGTATAGTCTCTCACGGAAATGAACACAGGCTGGGAGGAAATGAAGCGCCACCATCAATAATTTCAATTTTTCTCGGAAAACAGCTGACAAAAATTTTAGATAATATTGAAAATCAAATTGGAGGAACAGATTTAAATTCAAAAGAAGATAAAATAAAAAAATTAAATATAGAAAAAATTCCAGAGATATTATTAGATAATACCGATAGAAATCGTACTTCACCATTTGCTTTTACTGGTAATCGTTTTGAATTTAGAGCTGTTGGCTCATCAGCAAATTGTGCTGCTCCGATGATTGTTTTGAATGCCGCTGTTGCAAATCAATTGAATAAATTTGCAGAAAAAGTTGAATTTTTAATTTCAAAAAATAGAAAAAAGAATGATGCTATTTTTGAAGTTTTAAAAGAATATATAAGTGTTTCAAAAAAAATTCGTTTCGAAGGAGATGGTTATTCTGAAGATTGGGTATCAGAAGCGAAAAAAAGAGGTTTAAATAATATAAAAAATGTTCCGGAAGCTTTGAAATATTATATAAATGAAAAAACTATAAATTTATTTGAAAATCAAAATATTTTATCAAAGCGTGAATTACAAGCACGTTACGAAATTCGTCTGGAAAAATTCATTAAAAATATTCAAATAGAATCTAGAATTCTTGGTGACTTATCTGTTAATCATATAATTCCAATTGCTATAAAGTATCAAAATTTTTTGATTAAAAATCTTAAAGGCTTGAAAGACTTATTTGGTGATGAAATATCTGAAGAAATAAAAAATAATAGTTTAAAAACTATAAAACAAATTTCTGTTCATATTTTGGAGATAAATAAAAAAGTAGATAAAATGATAAAATTTAGAAAAGAAGCAAATTCTTTAAAAAATATAGAAGAAAAAGCAAAGAAGTATTCTAAAAATGTGAAAGTTTTTTTAAACAAAATTCGTTATCACGCAGATAAATTAGAAATGATAATAGAAGATGAAATGTGGACTTTGCCAAAATACAGAGAGTTGCTTTTTACAAGATAAAAAAATTTTTTTTCAAAAATCGTCCAAAATTTCAATATTTTTTAATTTGAAATTAAAAAAAATTTTTTTTTCAAAAAAACGTACAAAATTTTAATATTTTAAATTTAATAATGTGCGGTGAAAACACCGCACACGCGAAGAAAACTTTTTCAAAAAAACGACCAAATTTTAATGATTTTTTATAATTAAAAAAATTTTTTTCAAAAAACACCCAAAATTTCACGATTTTTCATTTTGAAATTAAAAGAATTTTTTTCAAAAAACGACCAAATTTCAATATTTTTTATTTTGAAATTAAAAAAAAACTTTTTTCAAAAAACGACCAAAATTTCAACATTTTTTATTTCGAAATTAAAAAAGTTTTTTTTCAAAAAACACCTTATGCGTCAAGCGTCCACGATGATTTCGTAACATCTATCGTTCAAACGTGGACGCTTGACGCATAAGGGGAAATAAAAAACATTAAAATTTTGGACGAATTTGAAGAAATTTTTTTTAAATTTAAAATTTTAAATTATAAATAATTTATAATTTGAAAATCAAACTGATCATAAAATAACGATGTGGCTGAGGAATTTTAGAATTATACCAGCCTTTACTACCGTGCCAAACACCATTTTCTGACCAATAAGCACGTTCATTTCCTGCATCAGCAGTTTTAATTCCCGGATGAAAATATTTTGTATCTAATACATTATATATCTTAAAACCCAAATATAAACCTTCAACTAAAACATCTCTGACTAAAAAATTTATATCAGTATTAAAATAAGCATCAATTTCGTCAATAGGATTAGTTGCTACTGTTTTTCTTTTACCAATATATTTTCCAATAATATGAGCAGAAAAATGTTCATTAATAATATTACTCAAACCAAAATAAAGATTATTATGTGATAAATCTCCAATAATATCAGTACCTATTTCATTAGCATTATCATCAAATATTTTTTTCTCTTCGTTCAAAATAATAGAATAATATGCCCACATTTTTATTTTTTTTAAAATCATAATTTCCTCAAACTCTTTTTGAAGATGAATATCTAAACCTGTAATTTTTTGCTCTCCAGCATTTTCTGCTCTATTTACAAAATTTAAGATTGTATTTTTATTTTTTATTGTGTAAGCACTCAAAGTTGTAGAAAAATTATTGTTTAAATAATTAAAACTAAACTCTAAAGTTTCAGACTCTTCTGGTTTTAAATGTAAAGAAGAACCTTGTCCATACCAACTTCCATATAAATTTCTTGGTGTAGGAGTTCTAAATGCTTGTCCATATAAAATTTTCCCAGTGATTTTATTAAAATTAGCAATATAAACACCTCTAAATGTTTGGTTAGTTCCGTATGCAGAATTATCATCTAACCTTGTTCCTAAATTTAAAATATGATGTTCTAAAAATTTAAACTTAACTTGAGCATAACCACCAAATTCTTTTTGTGTGTATGTGTAATTTATTAAATCATACATATTTGACGGTTCTGCTATAAAATTAGGGTCTTTAGGGTCTATTAAAGAACTTGGGAAAAATTGACTTCCATAATTAGCTAATTGATTTGAAAATTTTTTAATTTCATATTTGAAACCTGTATTAACTTGCAAATTATCAGATAGTTTTATATCAAAATCTTCTTGTGTTAAATACGAAATAGAATAATCACTCCAAGTAGAATGCTTTATAAGTCTCGCAGTATCTCCTGCGAATATAGTATCTCTTTCTGAGAAAATCATATCATTATCTGTATCATTTATTATATTATAAGTTTCCAAAAAATCGTTATTATAATTCAAGTTTTTACGATATACCATTTTAAATCTTCCTGAAAAGAAATCATTAAACTTTTGATTATATTTAAAATATATATTCAAATCATCTGATATATAAACTGAGTTGCATTGTGTTTTGTCCGTAGGATATTCATAGCCCCAACCTTTTTCTACTTTATTAAATTTCACTCCTAATTCTGTATCACCATAAAATAAACTACTTGAAAAACCTTTATTTTGAATTGGAGAATCTGCATTATAATCATATTCTGCCATATCAACAATACCGCCCCATAAGTTCCTATCCAAAAGATGTTTTTCTTTGGTATATTCATAATTATCTGTATCTATAAAATCTGATAAATTATAAGATTGTATTTTTCCACTAATAGATAAACGAAATTTGTCTTTTTTTATCAATGTATGAAAGTCTGAGATAAATGAATTACCAAGATTATTTGTTACATTAGCTGTTACGGAAACTCCGTTTTCTTCCAAATTTTTCTTTGTAATAACATTTACTACTCCCATGAAAGCATTTGCTCCATAAATAGAGGAAACTGGACCATAAACAACTTCAATACTTTTTACATTACTAATTGGCATTGAATTAATAAACATAGAATTATTATAATAAATATCATTAACTAATAAACCATCTACCATAAATAAAAAAGGTAAAGAATAAGAACTACGATAACCTCGCCAATAGTTTGCGAAATTAGAAGAGCCATGACTGATAGAAACTTGCATACCAGGTAAATCATTAAAAATCTCATCTAAATGCAAATAACCTCTTTGTAAAATATCTTCGGCAGTGATAACTATCATTGTAGCGGGTACTTCTGAAAGTTTTTCTGTAGTATTAGATGCTGAAACTACATTAATTTGCATTAGTTCTTCCAATGAAAGTTCAAATAAATCATCTTCATTATCATAATCCCTGAGTATAATATTGAATTCACTATTGCTAATCATTTGAACTGTCTTAATTTTTAAACCGTTAAAATTATCAAATTCTATGCTTTGCATAGAATCAGATATGAATAAAAAATACTCTCCATTTTGATTTGTTACAGTTCCAAAATCTGTTCCTTTCAATTTTACTTTGACATTTTCTATAGGTTCATTAGTTTCTGCTTTTAAGACTTTTCCAGAAATTTTTAGTTTTTTTTCTTGTGCATTTGTGTTAGAAGAAAAAAATACAAATGCAATTAAGAAATAAAATAAATATTTTTTCATAATTTTTAATTTTTATAAAATTAACATTTTTTTATAAAAAAAAATTTTTTTGAAAAAACGGCAATTTTTTATGATTTTTTTTAATTTCAGAAAATAAAAAATTTTTACGATTTTTGAAAAAAAATTTTTTTATTTTGAGATTAAAAAATATTAAAATTTTGGACGATTTTTGAAAAAAAGTTTTTAAATTTAAAATATTAAAAATTTTGGACGATTTTTGAAAAAAAATTTTTTATTTTGAGATTAAAAAATATTAAAATTTTGGGCATTTTTTCAAAAAATTTTTTTATTTAAAATTTTTAAAATTTTTAATTTTTTTTAATTAAATTATAAAAAATTGCCGTTTTTTTTCAAAAAAAAATCTTTTATAAATTATAAAAAATCATTAAAAAATTGGCATTTTTAGATTTTTTTTAATCCATTTTGGTTCATTTTTTTATTTTACTTATATCTATTCCATTTAGATTTAGTAAACTTAACGAGATAAACAGGATTACGTCGAATAATTTCATTATTTCTTATAAGTACCTCCCATTTTGGTATCATTTTCATAACTCTCATGGCTTCATCGTTATATTTTTTTATATTACTTCCTCTTGCTATATATGTACTATCTACTTTTCCATCTCTATTTAGGATTACTACGACATACACTTTTATAAGTGTATCATTTTCTAATTCTGGAAATAAATTCCAATTGATGTTATAGTTAATAATACTATTAAGAGTAATGTAATTAGGTAAATTTTTATTTTTTATACTATTCTTATAATTAAGAATATCTAACAAAATACCATTTTCAAAATGATAGACCACTTCTTTTTCATAAACAGAACCATATCCCATATGATGATAATATAATCTTTCTCCTTGTGGAGATAAAATTGGTTCACTAAACCAATCTGCAAAAACTTGATTATTTTTATATTTTTCTCCAAATAATTTTTTTAAATCAAGTTTGACAGGATTATCACAACAACTCCACATCTCACGTAAATACAATTTTTGTTGTTTAAGTTTCCAAATGGCTATATATCTTCTCCAACAAGCAGTAGAATTACAATCTTCATCTCCAAAAAAACTTTCTGGTCTTGGATTTTGCTCATTAAAAAAATATTCCAAAGGATTAGCATATATAGCTATAGTATCATTATCAACAATTAAATAATCTGGCATTTGTGCAGTTGCAAAAATATAATGACATTGAATAAGTAAAATAGAAGTAATGGCAATTTTAAAAAATTTCATATAAAAATAAATTATAAAAAATTATAAATTTTACAATTATTAAATTAATAAAAAATTAAAATAAAAACGAAAAATTTTTATGGTTTTTAAATTAAAAAAAAAATGAAAAAACGTTAAAAATTTTAAATATTTTTATTTCAAAAATTAAGCGAATGTGTGATGTTTTCACCATATAATTATTCGTAATAAATTTATAATGGTGGTGAAAACACCGCACAATCGCAAGGATGCTTCTATGTCAAGCGAGACGCTTGACGCATAAGGAACATTTTTACGAAAGATGTTTACGTGTCAAGCGAGACGCTTGACGCATAAAGATTTTGTAGTATTTGCAAAATTTATTTTATAGTTATCTTTTTTGTAGCAACATTATTTTTATTGAAAATTTTAACAAAATAAATTCCTTGATTAAAACTATAAGTATTTATTTTAAAATCTTTAAAAGAATAATTTTTTTTGTGGAAAATTATTTTTCCTAAGATATCAACAATATAAATATCTGAATTATTTGGCAATTCTTGAATATTTAAAATACCTTTAGCTGGATTTGGAAAAACTTTAATATTTTCCTCTTGACTAATTTCTTTTATACCATTACTATTTATTATTCTTAATTTTGGATACTCGTTATCTTCGATGCTCCATATCGTTAAAAAATCCCAATCAATAAAATTAGATTGAGTTTGCATTCCTGTTGTTGTTTCGCCTGTAGCACCATCGCTATTTTCTTGACCAGAAGTCTCTATATCCCAATAAGAATTTGTAATAGTTCCAGAATTGTTCTTTCCAACAAAACCACCACAAAAATCACTTTCTCC
>JAOZVH010000019.1:4443-7626 GCA_029938235.1 Bacteroidales bacterium | reverse complement strand
GAATTGTTCTTTCCAACAAAACCACCACAAAAATCACTTTCTCCTGTTACATTACCTGCACTGTAAGAATTTATAATAGTTCCAGAATTGTTCTTTCCAACAAAACCACCACAAAAATCACTTTCTCCTGTTACATTACTCGTACTATAAGAATTGCTGATACTTCCATTATCATTAGAGCCAACAAGACCACCGACAGAATATTTTCCTGTCACAGTACCACCTATACTGTAAGAATTTCTGATTTCTCCATAATTTCTTCCAACAAGAGCACCAACCTTACTATTGCCTGTAATATTCACATTAATTACTCCAATGTTTTTTATCTCTGCACCTTCACTTACATAACCAAATAAACCAACATAATCTGTTTGTTCTTTGCTAATAAATAAATTGCTAATAACATGATTATCTCCATTATAGACACCAGTAAAAGATACATCATAACTTCCACCATTAGTAAATGGGTCATAATAAATTCCAACTGGAGTGAAACTAATTGCATTATCCCAGTTTTCTGTATCACTTGCATCTATGTCTGCAGTTTGGATATAATGTTTATCCCAATAATTTTTGCTTTGTGATAACCAATAAAGATTATTCAAATTAGCAATTTGATAAGGATTTGCTTCCGTTCCCTCACCTTCAAGTGCATGTACAACAGCAACACTCCATGCTTGAGTATCGCCATTTTCTGATGTAACAATATAAGTAACCATTGAACTAAAATCAGAAAAATCTTCATTAACTGAAGCATTTTCTGATATGGTATATTCTGGATTTAAATTTGTTAAATCTGTATCTATTGCAACTTCAATAAAAATAGTATGATTTTCATTATTAATGCTCGTCTCTCCTGTTTGTTCTTCTAAAAAAAATGAAGTGAAATCATTAAAAGAATATAGCATTAACAAACTAGGATAGCCATTATTTGTATCTGTATTTATATTCCAAATGGTTTCAAAATCCCAATCCACATAAGTAGATTGTGTTTGCATTTCTGCTGTTGTTTTACCTGTACCGCCAGAACTACTTTCTTGACCAGAAGTTTCTATATCCCAATAAGAATTACTGATACTTTCTTCTGACCCATAAAATTCTCCAATAAGACCACCAACATTATTATCTCCTGTTACATCACCTGTGCTGTAGGAATTACTCGTACCTCCTCCAAACTCAATAATTCCAATAAGACCACCAACATTATTATTTCCTATTACACTACCTGTACTGTAAGAATTACTTATAACTATAAAGTCAATAAATCCAATAAAACCTCCAACAATATCATTTCCTGTTACATTAGACGTACTGTAAGAATTACTGATATCTCCTCCCATATTAAATCCAACAAAACCTCCAACAATATCATTTCCAATTACAGTACCTGTACTGTAAGAATTGCTTACTGTCATAAACTCATTAAGCCCAATAAAACCCCCAACATTATTATTTCCTGTTACAGTGCTTGTACTGTATGAATTACTTATACCTCCTCCGGTCGCATTAGCCCCAACAAAACCTCCAACATAATCACTTCCTTCTACATTACCTGTGCTGTAAGAATTATTGATATACCCCATAAAATTATGTCCAACAAGACCTCCAACATAATTATTCCCTGTAATATTTACATTAATTAAATTAATATTTTTTATTTCTGCGTATTCACCTATATAACCAAATAAACCAACATAATTTGTTTCTGATTTATTAATAAATAAATTGCTAATGATATGAAGATCACCATTATAAATTCCTGTAAAATATAATTGCTCATCATCATAATTTGTTCCAATTGGATTGAAACCAGTTTCACCATTCCAGTTTTCTGTATCACTTGCATCTATATCTACTGTTTGGATATACTGTTTATCCCAATGCTCTTCAGTTTGTGATAGCCAATAAAGATTATTCAAATTAGCAATTTGATAAGGACTTGCTTCTGTCCCTTCACCTGTTGGAATTTCTGATGTTTGTGCTAACAATTTTTTTCCATTAATTGTAATTGACAAGCTTACAAACAAAATAAATAATAAATTTAGTCTTTTCATAAAAGTAATATAAAAATATTAATAAGTACAAATTTAATATATAATATATCTAAAAGATAGATGATACATAATTAAATTAAAAAATAAATAAATATCTAAATGAATGATAAAATATTTTTCAAATTTTAGTTAGAAATGTTTTTAAATTGTACAAATAGGAATTTTTGGTTCTTTTAACCTCTTTGTAGAAGAATTTTTTTTGCAATAAAAATATGAAAAAAATTTTTTCAAAAAAACGTCAAAATTTTAATGTTTTTAATTTTGAATTGAAAAATTTTTTTTAAAAATTCGTCCAAAAATTTCAAATATTTTAATTTCAATTAAAAAATTTTTTCAATAAAAAATGTAAAAAATTTAAATTTTAAAAATAATATTTCACTCCAATTTTTAAACCTGTTGAGCGATATTTCTGAGATATTTCATAATTTTTCTTAAAAATAGAATTTATATTTTGACGAATATATGGTTCTATAATAATACTCGTTCTAAAATCCAATTTATATTCCAACTCTATTCCGACCAAAAAAGTAAAATTTAATTTCATAAAAGGTAAATCATTATTAATTTCTATGGTTTCGTTAATATCTTTTAAAGAAATACTTTGTCCTTTTGCGTTTAGAAAAAACCCTGTAATTATTCCCATTTTCATTGAAAAAATCGTTCTCTTATTTTTAATATTGTAAGACGCAATTAATGGAATTTCAAAATAATTATATTCATTCGTCGTATTATAAAAATTCGTAATTTTATTTGTGTCGTATTTTACAATTTGAAATGTGTCTAAAACAATAATTATAGTTGAATCAATTTTATTTTTTTCAACTTTTTTTGAAAATTCTTCGCCAAGTTTTGTGTAAGAAACTCCAATTTGAAAAGTTAAATTTTTAAAATCATAATTAATATTTCCACCGTAAGAATAAGAAATTAATGCTTTTTCAGAATTTTTTCTGTATTTTATATAATCCTCAGAAATGTCAGAATTTACAGATAAAATATTTGGTGTGTAAAGTGGTGAATAATAAATTTCCAAAGACCAATTAGATAAATTTAATGAACTTTTATTTTTTAAAATAATTTCTGTTGTGTCCAAATTATTTTCGTCAGAAAATAAATTTTTTTGATTTTTTGA
>JAOZVH010000019.1:0-4343 GCA_029938235.1 Bacteroidales bacterium | reverse complement strand
TTTAAAAATAAATTTTTTTGATTTTTTGACGATTTTTTTAAATAATTTTCATTTTCAGCAAAAATTTTTTTTTGATTTTTTGACGATTTTTTTAAATAATTTTCATTTTTTAAAAATAAATTTTTTTGATTTTTTGACGATTTTTTTAAATAATTTTCATTTTCAGCAAAAATTTTTTTTTGATTTTTTGACGATTTTTTTAAATAATTTTCATTTTTTAAAAATAAATTTTTTTGATTTTTTGACGATTTTTTTAATAAATTTTCATTTTCAGCAAAAATTTTTTTTTGATTTTTTGACGATTTTTTTAATAAATTAAATTTTTTCTTCATAAAAAAATTGTTTTCTTTATTCGGAAAAATTGATTTTTCATTTATTTTAAAATTGTTTGTTGCCGCCGAAATGGCATTTACATTTAAATTATTTTTATTTTCGTTCTTAAAATCAGATAAAAATATGAAAGCTAAAAAAGAAGAAAATAAAAAAATTAATCCAGCATAAAAAATATTAAAATTTTTTAAAACACTTAAAAAGTTTTGACGTACTAAATCCTTTTCAAGATTTTTCCATTCATCTTCAGAAGCTTTTAATTGAAAATCTTGTAAAGAATTTCCAACTATTTCATCTATATATTTTAATTCATCTTTTTTCATTTTAAAAATTTTAATTATTTAATTTTCGTTTTAATTCATTCATTATTAATCTCCTAGCTCTCATAAATTGTGTTTTTGAAGTGCTTATGCTAATTTTTAACATTTCTGCAATTTCCCTATGTTTGTAATGTTCCATCACATATAAATTAAAAACTAAACGATGTCCTTTTGAAAGTCCATTTACAACTTCCATAATTTCTTCACTGGAAAATTTTGCTTCTTGTATTGCATTTTTAATTTCTTTTTCACTTGCATTTTTTTTTAATTTTTTTCTTACTTTTTCCCTAGAAAAAACCTCTTCTTTTTGTATTTTAATTTCAGAAATTTCGTCTAAATTACTGTGTTTGTGTTTTCGTTCTTTTTTATAATGGTCTATCGCCAAATTAATAATTATTCTTTTCATCCATCCTTCGAAAGAACCTTTTCCACTATATTTTTTAATATTTTTAAAAATTTTTAAAAAACCTTCGTGTAAAATATCTTTTGCTTCGTGCATATTTTTAGAATAACGAAAAGCAACTGCACGCAAAATTGGTGCATAATTTTCATATAAAATTTTTTGGGCTTTTTTATCAAATTTTTTACAACCCGCAATTATTTTAGATATATCACACATTTATTTTTTATATATAATTTAGACAAAAAATTATAAAAAAGGTTGCAAAAAAATTTTTTTATAATTTTTTATTTTTATTTTTACGAAAATTTTTGAATTTATTTTTATGTCAAAAGAAGAAAAAACAAAAAAATTATTTGATGTTTTTCCAGCAGTTTCTAAAGAAGAATGGGAAGAAAAAATTTATAAAGATTTAAAAGGTCTTGATTATGATAGGAAATTAGTGTGGAAAACTTTGGAAAATTTTAAAGTTAAACCTTATTATCGTGAAGAAGATTTAGAAAATTTAAGACATCTTGATTTTTTACCTAATGAATTTCCCTTTGTAAGGGGCAATAAAACAGAAAATAATTCTTGGAAAATTCAACAAAATATATCATTAAAAAACATAAAAGAAGCAAATAAAAAGGCTCTATATGTTTTAATGAAAGGTGTTACTTCTTTAGCTTTTAAAATTGAAAATCCAGAGAATTTTTCTTATGAAGATTTTGAAAATCTTTTGAAAGATATAAAAATTACTTGTGTAGAAATCAATTTTTTGATTAAAAAAAATGCGAAAAAAATTTTAAATTTCCTTTCAAATTATTTGAAAAAGAATAATATTGATGGAAAAGAATTCAAAGGAAGTATATTTTTCGACCCAATTGGTCATTTAACTTTGAATGGAAAAAGTTGTTGTGAAACTACAGAAATAGCTTTTGAAAATGCAAAAAAATTAATTTTAACATCAAAAAAATCCATTCCAAATTTAAGAATTTTAACGATAAGCGGAGATATTTTTAAAAATGCGGGAGGAAATATTGTTCAAGAAATTGCTTTTTCTCTTGCCATTGGAAATGAATATCTTGCAAAATTAACAGAATTTGATATTTCTGTAGACGAAATTTCTAAAGGTATGCAATTTAATTTTGCTGTTGGAACGAATTATTTTATGGAAATTGCGAAAATTAGAGCGACACGTATGTTGTGGGCAAAAATTGTAAAAGAATATAAACCTGTTTGTGATTCTTCGGCAAAAATGTTTATTCATTCGGTTACTTCGTCTTATAATAAAACAATTTACGACCCTTATACAAATGTTTTAAGAGAAACTACCGAAGCAATGTCTGCTGCAATAGCCGGAGTTGATAGTTTGAATGTTTTGCCTTTTGATGATGTTTATAAAAATTCCAATGAATTTTCTGAACGAATTGCAAGAAATATACAAATTTTATTGCAAGAAGAAGCAAATTTAGATAAAAATATTGATGCATCTGCAGGCTCATATTATATAGAAAATCTAACATATTTACTTGCGAAAGAATCTTGGAAATTATTTCAAAAAATAGAAGAAAACGGAGGATATTTAAAATCTTACGAAAATAATTTTATTTATGATGAAATTAAAAATACTGCCAAAAAACAGGATAAAAATATTTCTTTTCGTAAAACAAATTTATTAGGAACAAATCAATTCCCAAATTTTGAAGAAGAAATTAAAGAAAGTATTGAAAAAGATTTAAAATTTTCTGATAAAAAAAATTCTTGTTGTAAATCTATAAATACTTATAGGTTATCTTCGGAATTTGAAAAATTACGTTTAAAAACAGAGAGATTAAAAAAAGCACCAAAAGTTTTTAATTTTACTTATGGAAATTTAAATATGCGAAAAGCACGTTCTGCTTTTTCTTGTAATTTTTTTGCTTGTGCTGGTTTTGAAGTTATTGATAATTTTGGTTTTAAAACTATAGATGAAGGTGTAAAAGAAAGTTTAAAAAATAAATCAGATATAGTTGTGATTTGTTCTTCTGACGAAGAATATTCAAAAATTGTTCTGGAAATTTATGAAAAATTAAAGGAAAATTCTATAATTGTTGTTGCAGGTTTTCCGAAGAATTGCATAGAAAATTTGAAAAAAATTGGAATAAAACATTTTATTCATATAAAATCTAATGTTTTGGAAGAACTACAAAATTTTCAGAAAGAATTAAAAATTTAAAATTTTTCACAAAATATTATGGAAGTAAATGAAAATAAAATTATAAATTTTAGCTTTGCAAGCCTGAGAAAATTAATGGAAGTTGTAAAGATAAAAAAAATAAAAAACCATTCAAAATTTGATGAATGGTTTTCATATAATTATAAAATAAATGAAGATGAATCTGAATTTTTGGAAAAATTAGTAGATAGACATGAATTGGATTTATCTTCCTACAGCGAACAAAAATTAACAATTAGATTTATAGCACCCATTTTAAATAGAATAGATTTTCATTTTGATGATGTTAAAGATTGGTATGGTTCCGAAATATCTTGTAAATTAAATGGTTTTTTATTAAAGGGGAAGCCAGATTTAATTGTTGCAAAAGGAATAGATTTTCCCGAAAAACCATATTTTTTTTTACAGGAATATAAAAAATCTGTAAATCCATATGGCAATCCAGAGTATCAAGTTCTTGCAGAAATGTTGGCAGCAATTACTTTAAATAAATCAAATAAAATTTATGGAAGTTTTGTTATTGGGCAGTATTGGAAATTTGTTATTTTAGAAAAATTAGAAAATGGAAATTATGAATATTTTATTTCTCATTCTTTTGACGCATTAAAATTTTCTGAGATAAAAAAAATTTATATAAACCTACAAAAAATAAAATTTTTATTTTGTAGATAATTTTTTTTTTAATTGTCCAAAAATTTAAGATTTTTTAATTTCAAAAAAATTTTTTTTAAAAATCGCCCAAAATTTTAAGATTTTTTAATTTCAAAATAAAAAAATTTTTTTTAAAAATCGCCCAAAATTTTAATATTTTTTAAATCAAAATAAAAAAAATTTTTTCAAAAATCGCCCAAAATTTTAATATTTTTTAATTTTAAATTAAAAAAAATTTTTTCAAAAAATGTCCAAAATTTTAACATTTTTTAATTTTAAAATAAAAAAAATTTTTTTCAAAAAACGCCAAAATTTTAATGATTTTTAAAATATTTTTTCAAAAAACGCCAAAATTTTAATGAATTTTATAATTAAAAAAAAATATTTTTTCAAAAAACGCCAAAATTTTAATGATTTTTATAATTAAAAAAAAATATTTTTCCAA
>JAOZVH010000155.1 GCA_029938235.1 Bacteroidales bacterium | reverse complement strand
AAAATTTTGGACGATTTTTGAAAAAAATTTTTTTTTAACATTGGAGGTTTTTTTTTAACCTCCAATGTTTCGACATCTTAAAATTTTGGACGATTTTTGAAAAAAAAATTTTTTTTAATTCAAAATAAAAAATCGTAAAATTTTGGACGTTTTTTGAAAAAAATTTTTTTATTTTAAAAATGTTAAAATTCTATGCGAATTTTGAAAAAATTAAAAAAATATATTCCAATTTCAAATTAGAATATATCTTTTTAATTTCTAATTAAACTGTCTTCTTGTGAACCAGTTTTCGTGCAAAGAAAAATTAATATTAATTACTGCATAACTTTCTTTTATTAAATTTTGTTTTGTCGTTCCCCTTTGACCAATTGCAAATGAAATATTTATTGTACTTTTTTTTCGCGAAAGCGGAAAACCAAAACCAAAACTTAGTCCATAATCAAAAATATTTTCACCATTTAATTTTAAATAAGACTTGCTAAAATGCGCTCCATATCTATATTTTACTCTCTGAAAATATTTTATAGAACGATAATTTGGAACATATTCTCCTCCTGTCATAAGAGAAAAAGAATTTTCTAAATCATTATTTTCACCGAAAAATTTACTTTCTTTCCAGTTTTCATAGGCAAAATCTATTCCCCAAGTAGTTTTATTTTTTTTCCTTAGAATGAAACCTAAACCAAAACTATTTGGTAAAGTTATATCACCTTTTTCATAAATACTATTTTCTAAGGTATCTAATAAATTAAAAAAACTTTGCTCAGAAACTTTATTTACTTCTGCTTTTAATTCTGTTTTATTCGCAAAAGTAAAACCCAAAGTATATTCAAAATCTTTCAAACTGTCAGTATATTGAAAGCCAAAATCAAAAAAAACATCGCTAATTTGTGTTTTACGATTTGTTTTTAAATCCCAAGAATTAATATCTTCCGGCTGAACAAGCTTTATTTTTTCTATGGAACCAAACATATAAGATGCATTTAATCCAAAAGAAAATTTTTCTTTTAGCAAAAAAGTATTTGTAAAATAAACTTTATTTAAATTGCCAACACCTTGATATGTATATTTTATATCATCATTATTGTCAGTTTCTGAATTATAATTTATATCATAACCAATTGAACTGTAAGGTAATAAACCACAACTTACATACCATTTTTTAAAAATCACCGGAAAACCAAAAGACAAATGATGTAAATTCATATCATTAGTCAAAGTTTCATCATTTTCTGTTTCAGAAATTGTAATTTTATTTTTTATTCCAACACTAAATAAAAAAGTCAAAGTATCCATAGAACTATAAGAAGCTGGATTGGTAAAATTTAAAATATATGGATTTCTAACTCCAATTCCAACTCCACCCATAGCATTACTTATTCCAAATTTTTTATTTTCCAAATCACCTATTCCAAACATACTATAAGGAGAACTCGTATTATTTTGTGAAAAAATACTGAAAGTAGATAATAAGAAAATTAAAAAAAATACACTTTTAATAAAAAAATTTTTTTTCATTTTATTCAATTTATTTAAAATTTTTCATCATTTTATCCATTTCTCTTTTTGCTTCTTTATGTTTTAAAGTGTTTCTTTTATCGTAAGTATTTTTTCCTTTTGCAAGTCCGATTTTTATTTTAGCGAAACCCTTAGCATTAAAAAATAACAAAGTTGGAATAATTGAAAAACCTTTTTCTTTTACTTTTTTATTTAATTTATTTAATTCTTTTCTGGTTAACAATAACTTCCTATCTCTTTTTGTCTCGTGATTATTGTAACTTCCAAAAGAATATTCCGCAATGTGCATTGCTTTTACCCAGAGTTCATTATTTTCAAATATGCAATAAGAATCAGCAAGACTGACCTTTCCCATACGAATAGATTTTATTTCTGTTCCGGTCAATTCTATTCCAGAATTAAACTTTTCTAAAATTTCATAATCGTGATAAGCCTTTTTATTTTTAATGAAAATTTTATTTGCCATAATATTTTTATAAGAATTTTTTATATAAAATTTAAATTAAAATTGCATCAAAATTACATTTACTTAAACAAGAACCGCATTTTATACAATCTTCTTGTCTAATAAAATGTATTTCTTTTCTTTTTCCGTCTATAGCATTTGTCGGACAAGCAATGGCACATAAAGTGCATCCAGTACATTTTTCCGCATCAACCTCATAAGTTAATAATTTTTTACAAGTTTTTGCTGGACATTTTTTATCAAAAATATGTGCGTCAAATTCTTCTCTAAAATATTTTATAGTCGTTAAAACAGGATTTGGTGCTGTTTGTCCAAGTCCACAAAGAGAGTTAGTTTTTATTTCTTCTGCCAATTCTTCTAATTTTTCTATGTCATTTTCTTTGCCTTCGCCTATTGTAATTCTTTCTAAAATTTCCAACATACGTTTAGTTCCAATTCGGCAAAAAGTACATTTTCCACAAGATTCTTTCTGAGTGAAATCTAAAAAGAAACGCGCAATATCAACGACACAAGTTGTTTCGTCCATCACAACCATACCGCCGGAACCCATCACTGCTCCAGTTTTTTGCAAAGAATCATAATCTACTTTTGTATCTCCAAGACTTGCAGGTATGCAACCTCCGGAAGGTCCACCCAACTGAACAGCCTTAAATTTTTTATCATTTTCTATTCCTCCTCCGAGTTTGAAAATTATATCATTTATAGTAATTCCCATAGGAACTTCAACAAGACCACCACGTTTTATTTTTCCTGCCAGAGCAAAAACTTTCGTTCCTTTGCTTGTTTTTGTTCCATATTTAGAATAAGAATTTGAACCATTGTAAATTATATACGGAATATTCGCAAGCGTTTCAACATTATTTACATTTGACGGTTCATTCCATAAACCCTTTTCTGCCGGAAATGGAGGACGTTTTCTTGGCATTCCTCTTTTACCTTCTATAGATTCAATCAAAGCTGTTTCTTCGCCGCAAACAAAAGCACCGGCTCCTTCTTTTAAATAAATATCTAAATTAAAACCCTTTATTCCAAAAATATTTTTTCCAAGATAGCCTTTTTTACGAGCCTGTTTTATTGCAATGTCTAAACGCTTTATTGCGAGCGGATATTCAGCACGACAATAAATATAAGCTCCATTTCCACCTATGGCATAAGCCGCAATTATCATCCCTTCTATAACAGTATGAGGATCTCCCTCCAATAAAGACCTATCCATAAAAGCACCAGGATCACCTTCGTCAGCATTACAAATAACAAATTTATTTTTTGATTTGTTAGCCAGAGCAAATTTCCATTTTAAACCTGTTGGAAAACCTCCGCCACCACGTCCACGAAGTCCAGAATCAATAATAGTTTGAATAACTTCCTCTTGTGAAATTTTCTCTTTTGCAATTTTTTTTAATGATAAATAACCATTATTTTTTTCATATTCTTCTATAATTTCCGGATTAATTTCACCACAATTCCTAAGCGCAATTTTTATTTGTGATTCAAAAAAAGTATCGTCTTCAGTAGAATGAAGATTACTTTTTACAAGATATTTTTTTAAAATTTCATCCTTTTCAAAATGGCTTTTTAAAACTTTTTCTATATTTTTTTCATTGATTTCGCCATACAAATATTTATTTTTTCCATCTGCAACTTCAACAAGAGGTTCACGATAACACATTCCTATTCCGCTAACTTTCCTTAACTCAAAATCAAAATTCTTATTTTTATTTTTAAAACTTTCAATTTTTTCGTAAACTTTATTTGCTCCTGCTGCTATTCCAGAACTTCCTAAATCTACACTTATTTTAAAATTTTTCATTTTATAATTTATAATTTATTTGCAAAAATAAAATTATTTATTTTATTTAAATAAATAATTCAAATTTTCAATAAAATAAAAAAATATCAAAATATTGCAAATTTTTATTAATTTGGTTCTAATTCATTTATTATTTCCCTAATAATATTTACTTCATTTAAATATTGCATAGTTACATTTCTAAAAGTTTCCGGAATTCTATTATCAGTATAGCTCGTATTATCAAGTATATAAGGTCTTATAAAAGATTTTTCATCACTGTCTCCCTCCAAAAATAGTCGTCTTGATTCAGCCAATCTCCATTCTTTTTTATAAACATATTTACTTTTATCAGCGATAGAATTTTCAGAAACAAAAGCAATAAATAACTTACAATTTTTAATTTGTTTGTTTATTTGTTTTTCATAAACTGCTCCTGCATCTAATTTTGCTTCATCATACCAAACATTTACTCCACTTTCTTCTAATTTATTTTTAATGTTAAAAACAATATCTCTATCCTTAGAATTAAAACTCAAAAAAACAAGTCCTTTATATCTTTTTCTAATATGTTTTCTATTATATTCCATCCATTTATCATATAAATTATTTATGAAATTTATAGAATTACTTATATCTGTTTCAGGAATTTTAAAAATTTCTGCTTTATAATGAAGTAAAAAAGTATTAAACTCAGAATTACTTTCATTATGATCTTCTGCAATAAAACGAACTTTTTCTCCTTTTGAATAAGGCTCGTAAGATATTGTTCTGATAAAAAATCTATGTAACCAATCAGGTAAATTACAAGCGATGAACAATAAATTTTTTCCGTCAATTTCGTCGCTTAATTTTAAAGTTAATTGATTTTCATTTATTAAAGAATAAAAATATTCTAATATCTCTTCTTCTGTTTTTGCATAAAATCCTTTATTTTTTATACTTCCAAGCACATTAAAAACCGTAGCTTTGGAATTTTTATCAAAATTTTTTATGAAATTACTACTGTTCAAAGAAAAATTTATAATTTCTATTTTTTCGTTTCCTTTACATCTTATTTTTTTCAAAGCTTTTTCCATAAAATCATCAAAAGTTATAGAAATAAAAATTTTAAAATCAGTTATTTTTGCTAATTTTTCTAATGGTTCGAGATTTATATCTTCATTTTTTATGTCATTAAATATTGGTTTTATGATACTTTTTACAAGAGTTTTATTTTGATGTTTTAAAATAAATTCCTGAAAACTCATACGTCCATGATAAATTCCAAGTCTTTCAGAAATTTTTTGTGTTAAATAATCGTGAAGCGGAATATTAAGATTTCCTTGTTTAATTAAAATTAAATCACTTCCAATAATTGGAACAATTAAATTCTCTTTCAAAAGCGTTAATAAAATATCCCAGTTAAAATCTTTATTCATAAATTTTTTTTTGCAAAAATGAAATTTTTATTTCAAAAAAAAATAAAAATTTTGATAATTTTTTCGAAATTTTTATTAATTTTGAATAATTATTAAAAAAATAAAATTATGGAAAATAATAAGGATGATAAAAAGGTTAATTATTCTGGCATTAATTTGAAAAAAATTGAAAGTATTGTAAATATAGAAAAAAAAGACAATGATTCTAAATTTGAAAAATGGTTTTCTTTTCATTATGAAACATCAAAATACGAAGAGGAACTTCTTGAAAAGTTAATCAAAAAAAACAAATTATTTTTGCCTAGTTATAATGAGGAAAAATTATTGATTAGTTTTATAGCTCCAATTCTTTTTAGTGTGGATTTTAATTTTGAGGACATAAAAGATTGGTATAGCAGTTGGTTGCAAGGCGAATTAAATGGTTTTAAATTTAGCGGAAAACCAGATTTTATGGTTGCAAAAGGAAAAAAAACACCAGAAAAACCGTATTTTTTTATTCAAGAATTCAAAAGAACACAAAATACATCAGACCCAGAAGACCAACTTCTTGCCGAAATGCTTGTTGCAATGGAGATAAATAAAACAAATATTTTTCAAGGTGCTTTTATTATCGGTCAAAATTGGTTTTTTGTGGTGGTGGAAAAATTAAAATCTGGAAATTATGAATATTTTGTTTCGAGACAATTCGATTGTTTAAACATTGAAAATTTGAGACAAATTTATATAAATTTGCAAGCAGCAAAAAAATTATTTTGTAATATAAAATAAAAAATAAAATTATGGAAAATAATAAGGATGACAAAAAGATTAATTATTCTGGCATCAATTTGAAAAAAATTGAAAGTATTGTAAATATCACAAAAAAAATAAATCATACAAAATTTGAAAAATGGTTTTCTTTTGAATATAAAATTTCTGTAAATGAAAATGAGTTTCTTGAAAAACTTATAAGAAAAAATGAACTTTATTTACCTAGCTATAATGAAGAAAAATTATTTGCAAGTTTTATAAGCAGAATTTTGAACGAAGTAGATTTTAGTTTTAGTGATGTAAAAGATTGGTATAGCAGTTGGTTGCAAGGCGAATTAAATGGTTTTAAATTTAGCGGAAAACCAGATTTTATGGTTGCAAAAGGAAAAAAAACACCAGAAAAACCGTATTTTTTTATTCAAGAATTCAAAAGAACACAAAATACATCAGACCCAGAAGACCAACTTCTTGCCGAAATGCTTGTTGCAATGGAGATAAATAAAACAAATATTTTTCAAGGTGCTTTTATTATCGGTCAAAATTGGTTTTTTGTGGTGGTGGAAAAATTAAAATCTGGAAATTATGAATATTTTGTTTCGAGACAATTCGATTGTTTAAACATTGAAAATTTGAGACAAATTTATATAAATTTGCAAGCAGCAAAAAAATTATTTTGTAATATAAAATAAAAAATAAAATTATGGAAAATAATAAGGATGACAAAAAGATTAATTATTCTGGCATCAATTTGAAAAAAATTGAAAGTATTGTAAATATCACAAAAAAAATAAATCATACAAAATTTGAAAAATGGTTTTCTTTTGAATATAAAATTTCTGTAAATGAAAATGAGTTTCTTGAAAAACTTATAAGAAAAAATGAACTTTATTTACCTAGCTATAATGAAGAAAAATTATTTGCAAGTTTTATAAGCAGAATTTTGAACGAAGTAGATTTTAGTTTTAGTGATGTAAAAGATTGGTATAGCAGTTGGTTGCAAGGCGAATTAAATGGTTTTAAATTTAGCGGAAAACCTGATTTTATGGTTGCAAAAGGTAACGAATTTCCAAAAGAACCTTATTTTTTTATACAGGAATTTAAACCTTCAGAACGTCCAACAAAAGTAAAAGACCAACTTCTTGCCGAAATGCTTGTTGCAATGGAAATAAATAAAACAAATATTTTTCAAGGTGCTTTCATTATTGGACAAAATTGGTTTTTTGTTGTACTAGAAAAATTAAAATCAGGAAATTATGAATATTTTGTTTCGAGACAATTCGATAGTCTAAATATTGAAAATTTAAGACAAATTTATATAAATTTGCAAGCAGCAAAAAAATTATTTTGTAATATATAATAAAAATAATAACAAAATTTGAAAATGATTTTATTTATAATGTTTTTTATTTTTATAAATTGTCAAGGCGATGTTTATAAAAATGCAAAAATAAAATTAGAAAAAGGAGATTATTATTTTGAAATGGGAAATTACTATAATAATATTTTTTTCATAACAGGAAAAAAACAATATTAAAATCACCATATTTTCATGTTTTTTTGGTAAAATATTGCTTTTTTATTTTAATAAATTAATCTTTAATTTATTTTTTTTTTATACAAATTGAATTTTTTTTCAAAAAAACGTCAATTTTTTATAAATTTTTCAAATTAAAAAAAATTTTTTCAAAAAAACGTCAATTTTTTATAAATTTTTCAAATTAAAAAAAAATTTTTTCAAAAAACGTCAATTTTTTACGAATTTTTCAAATTAAAAAAAAATTTTTCAAAAAACGTCAATTTTTTACGAATTTTTCAAATTAAAAAAAATTTTTTCAAAAAACGTCAATTTTTTACGAATTTTTCAAATTAAAAAAAAATTTGGTTATCTAACCTTTTTGTGATAGGAAATTTTTCGCACATAAAAAATGTGAAAAGATTATGATTCATCGTCCACGATGATTTTGTGTATATTAAATGAAAACATTTAAAGTATTGATTTTTAATGTTTTAAAAAAACAGAATCATGGAAGTTACGAAATCATCGTGGACGATGAATCATAATACTTTATTTGTCAATTTTTTATAAATTTTTCAAATTAAAAAAAAATTTTTTCAAAAAAACGTCAATTTTTTACGAATTTTTCAAATTAAAAAAAATTTTTTCAAAAAACGTCAATTTTTTACGAATTTTTCAAATTAAAAAAAAATTTGGTTATCTAACCTTTTTGTGATAGGAAATTTTTCGCACATAAAAAATGTGAAAAGATTAT
>JAOZVH010000154.1 GCA_029938235.1 Bacteroidales bacterium | reverse complement strand
TAATTTTTATTTTTATAATAAAAAAAAAAAAATAAAAAGTTTAATTTAGTTTATTTTAAAAAAAAAAAATTTTTTCAAAAAACGACAATTTTTTAATGATTTTAAAATTTAAAAAAAAAATTTTTTTCAAAAAAACGACAATTTTTTAATGATTTTTTATAATTTAAAAAAAAATTTTTTTTCAAAAAAACGACCAAAATTTCAATATTTTTTATAATTAAAAAATTCTTAATTAAAAATAATTATTGTTCGAATAAATTTATGTTCTTGTTTTTATTATTATTATTATTTATTATTTTAGAAATTGACCAATAACCTCTACCATATTTTTCTGATAACTTATCAATAATAATTTTTTTTATAAATTTATTTTTCTTTAATTTTGAATAATCTTCTAAAATACTCTTAATTTCTTTTTCTTTCATTGGTTTTCCTTTGTTAATAAATTTATTAGGAGGCACATCTCTAAATTTTTTTAATAATTCTCCTGCGGAAATTAATTTTATTTGCTCTTTTTGATAATCAAAAGCATTTTTATTTAATTCAAAACCACAAGCTTTTCTATTTAAACCAATTGCAACTTTCGCTGTTGAAAAACTACCCAAAAAAAAATCACAAACTAAATCTCCGGGATTACTAGAATATAATATCATTTTTGATAAAAGAAATTTTGGTAACTCATTTTTATTCTTTATTTTCCCCCTTTTATATTCTTTATTTATAAGCCAAACATCTTCTCTGTCAAGGTAATTTAAAGAGCCACCGCTATCATTTTTTTCGTTATCTGAATAAAAAGAATAAGTATTGAATGTTGGTTTTAAACCAGCTTTTACATAATATAAAATGTGATAATGAGATGAAATAAATTTTTTACTCGTATAAACCCCAAAATTATATTTCCATATAATATGGTTTTTTTCATGTAATTTAGTCATTGACAGAGCATTAAGAATATGTCTTAATTGTGTGTAACCAGAAACAATATAAATTGAAGCACCAGGTTTTAGAACTCGCTCTGCTTCTTTTATCCATTCAATTGAAAAATTTTTATATTCCTTATTTGGAACTTCAACATAACCATCTATTACATTATTTTCATTTCTATTATAATGTTTATGTAATTTATCTCCATCTATTCCGTATGGAGGGTCAGTTATTATTAAATCTACAGAATTATTTTTCAAATATTTTTTTGCAGCACTTATGCAATTCTCGTTATAAAACATCTAATTTAATTTTATTAAATAATTTTCAAAATTATCAATATTTTCTAAATCTAATAGATATTTTAATTTTCTTGGCTTTCCATTAGAATTTCGTCCTTGTTTCATTATTGCTAAATCTTCCAAGTTTTTTTTATTTAAAATAATAATTATAATTTCAACTAATTCAGCTTTTGTTTTTCTATATCTGGAGATAGAAGTTCGTTTTTCTCTTTTTTTTTCATATTTAGATTTTCCACCTTTCAATTTAGTATGCCATTTTTGAAATGTTCTATTTTCATCATTATATTCAACATCACACAATGCTATTATTTCACCGTGATATTTATATTTTTTTATAGATTCATCCATAGCATTTTTGTCATTTAGAATAATTGTATGTTTATTTGTTTTTATAGCAGATGCTTTTAAATCCCAATTTATTTTAGATTTTAAATCAAAAATAACATTTCCAAATTTATCACCAGGAAAAGAAAAATTATCTTTTAAAATTTTTTTTGCTTGGTATTCAAAATAAAATGCCCACCATTCCATTTGTCTCCAATTATAATTTACTTCTTTTAATTCTAAAATACAAGCTTTAGCATCCCAAAATTTTGACAATTTAATTAAACTTGAATTTAATTTTACAATATCTTTTTTTATACTCATATAATTTTTATAAAAAATTTTTTTATAAAAAACGTAAAAATTTTTAATTTTTTAAAAAAAAAATTTTTTTACATTTGAAATAAAAATTTTAATAAAATGAGAGAACACAGAAATATATTTTCTGAAAAAGAAATAAAAGCAAAAGTAAAAAATTTTTTCAAATGGTATTTCTGACGAAATGTAAAAACATTAAAATTTTGGACGATTTTTGAAAAAATTTTTTTTATTTGAAATTAAAAAATATTGAAATTTTGCCGAATTTTTGAAAGAAATTAAAATCGTAAAATTTTGACGTTTTTATTAAAAATAAATTTTTGTCATTTTGGAAAAAAAACTAAATTTGTAATTAAAAAAATTTTTTTTATGAAAAAATATGCATATTTTTTATTTATAATTTTTTTTATTATTTCTTGTTTTGAAGAAAAAAATAGTAAAAAAAAATTGAATTCTTTTAATAATAAAGAAATTTCTGATATAGAAAAAATCACAAAAAAAATCAGAAATAATCCAAAAAATTCTTCACTTTTTAGTGAACGCGCAAAATTATTTTTTAAAAATAATGAAATTAATAAAGCCATCAATGATATTAATATTGCTTTAAAATTAGATTCTTTAAATGCAAATTTTTATATAGAACTTTCTGAATACGAATTAATAAAAGGTCAATCAGGAAAATCAAAAGATATTCTGGAAAAATGTATAAGAATTTATCCAAATCATAAAGACGTAAATTTAAAATTAGGGCAAATATATTTGTACGTTAAAGATTATAAAAAGTCTATAAAATTTTTTAATAAAGTTCAAAAAATTTGTGAAAAAGAAGAAAAAATAAATTTTAAAGAAATCGCAGAAATATATTTTTTTAAAAGTATAATTTTCGAGGAAACAAAAGATACAACAAAAGCAATAAAAAATTTGCAAATTGCAATGGAAAATAATCCGAAATATTATGAAGCCATTTCAAAAATTGCTTTTTTATATATGAAAAAAAGACCGGAAATAGCAATAGAATATTATAAAAAAGCTATGGAAATTATACCGAAAAGCATAGAAGTACATTATAATTTAGCTTTGATTTATCAAAATCAAAAGAAATTTCCTGAAGCAATAGAGAAATATAATTTTATTATTGAAAATATAGACAGCTCTTATTATCAAGCATTTTTCAACATAGGATTTATAAATTCTGAATTTCTGAATAAAAATAAAATAGCCATTGAAAATTTTACAAAAGCAATAAAATTTAATAAAAATTATGTCTCTGCTTATTATAGACGTGGAAGTTGTTTTGAAAAAATTGGGAATCAAAAAAAAGCAAAAAAAGATTATTTAAAAGCTATGGAAATTTTACCAAATTATTCTAAAAGTATAGAAGCTTTAAATGCCTTAGAAAATAAAAACCGAACAATTGAATAAATTGCTCGGTATAAAAAAACTCAAAATATGAAAAAAACTTTTTTTTATTTTTGCGGCATAGCAAAAAGGTACATTTTTTTTCTAAATTTTTCAAAATAATGGTGTCTTTCTTCCATCTCTCCTACTACTCTTTCCATCTCATCTTTTGAAGGATCTTTTTTATCAGCTGCTTTAACTGTTTCTTCCAACTCATGAAGAGCAAGTTCAAAATGTTCTTCTTCTTCTACAAATTGCTCGAAAGCACTAAATGACCTACCTTTATATTTCATAATATATTTTAGGTTTTCAATAGCTTCATTAGCTTTTGTTGCTACTTCGTTAAATTTTCTTAAAGTTTCGTCCATTTTTTTTATTAAAAATAATTATTTATAATTTTAAAAACGCTAAATTAAAAATTTTATTTTAAAAAAAAAATTTTTTTTTTAATTATTTAAAGCTTCTGCTCCACTAACTATCTCAATAATTTCATTAGTAATAATACTTTGTCTTGCTTTATTATAATTTAATTTTAATTGTTTTATCATTTCAGTTGCATTATCTGTTGCTTTGTGCATAGCAGTCATTCTTGCTCCATGCTCTGATGCTATAGAATCAAGCAAGGATTTGTATATTTGTATTTTTAATGATTTCGGCACAAGAATTTTCATAATATCTTCTTCATTCGGTTCAAAAATATAATCATTATTAATATTTTTGTTCTCTAATTCTTCCAGAGAAATTGGAAGAAAATTTTCATTTTTTGTAATTTGAGAGGCTGCATTTTTAAAACTATTATAAATAATATCTATTTTATCATATTTTTCTTCTATGAAACTTGACATTAAAAAATTAGCATCAGGAATAATTTTTTCAAAATTTATTTTATCAAAAATTTTATGGTTAGAATTAACTATATTTTTCTTATAAGATTTTGCCGAAAGAATTTCTTCACCTTTTTTGCCAAAAATAAAAAAATCTACATTTTGATTTTCAAATTGTTTTTTATATTTTGTATTAACTAATTCTATAGTTTTTTTTACAATATTAGAATTAAAAGCTCCGCAAAGTCCTCTATTAGAGGAAACTATAACTAACAAAACTTTTTCAATCTCTCTTTTTTTTGCATAAGGATTGTCATTTTTGTCGTCCAAAGCCATACTAAGATCTTTCAAAAGCTCAGACAATTTATTTGAATAAGGTTTAATTTGTGTAACGGCATCCTGAGCTTTTCTTAATCTCGCTGCTGATACCATTTTCATCGCACTTGTAATTTTTTTTGTTGAACTTACAGATGTTATTCTGGTTCGTATTTCTTTTAAGTTTGCCATATTATAAAAAAATTTTAAAATTTTCACAAAAATAATTTTTTTTATTTGAAATAAAAAAAATTAATTTATTTTTGTGAAAATTTATAAAATTATGAGTATACTTGTTAATAAAAATTCTAGGATAATAGTTCAAGGTTTTACCGGAAGTGAAGGTACATTTCATTCGAAACAAATGATAAAATATGGAAGTAATATTGTTGGTGGCGTAACTCCGGGAAAAGGTGGTATGAAACATTTAGAAAGAGATGTTTTCAATACTGTGGAAGAAGCAGTTAAAAAAACACAAGCTGATGTTAGTATTATTTTTGTTCCTCCTGGTTTTGCTATGGATGCGATATTGGAAGCAGCAAGTTCTGGGATAAAATTAATTATTGCAATAACTGAAGGTATTCCAACAAGCGACATGATAAAAGTAAAAGAATATTTATCTGATAAAGATGTTCGTTTAATAGGTCCAAATTGTCCGGGAATTATAACTTCTGATGAAACGAAAATTGGAATTATGCCTGGGTTTATTCATAAAAAAGGTTCTGTCGGCATAGTATCTCGCTCTGGAACTTTAACTTATGAGGCAGTGGATCAAGTTACTAAGGTTGGTTTAGGACAAACAACTTGCATAGGAATTGGCGGAGACCCAATTATTGGAACTTCTATTTTAGACGCAGTAAAATTGTTTATGAAAGATGAGGAAACAAAAGGTATTATTATGATAGGTGAAATTGGCGGAGGTATGGAAGCTGAAGCAGCAAGATGGATAAAAGACAATAATAAAAAACCTGTTGTGGGATTTATTGCCGGAGAAACTGCACCAAAAGGAAGACGTATGGGTCATGCCGGAGCAATTATTGGTGGTGCTGAGGATACAGCAAAAGCAAAGAAAAAAATTATGAGAGAATGTGGAATTTTTGTTGTGGATTCGCCTGCTGATTTGGGTTTTGAAATGGCAAAACAAATGAAGAAATAAAATTTATATAATTTTTTTTTATAAAAAAAATGGGAAAAGTTTTAACAAGTAGAAAAGAAAATTATTCTCAATGGTATAACGATTTAGTTGTAAAAGCGGATTTAGCGGAAAGCTCTGCTGTTCGTGGTTGCATGGTTATTAAACCTTATGGATTTGCCATTTGGGAAAAAATGCAAAGTATTTTAGATAAAATGTTCAAAGATACTGGACATTCTAATGCTTATTTTCCTCTGTTTATACCAAAATCTTTTTTTTCTAAGGAAGCAAATCATGTAAAAGGTTTTGCAAAAGAATGTGCTGTTGTAACTCATTATCGTTTGAAGAATGATGAAAAAACTAATAAAATTGTTGTTGATGAAACAGCAAAGTTAGAAGAAGAATTAATAGTTCGTCCAACTTCCGAAACCATAATTTGGCACACTTATAAAAAATGGATACAATCTTATAGAGACCTACCACTTTTACTAAATCAGTGGGCGAATGTTGTTCGTTGGGAAATGCGAACACGTTTATTTTTAAGAACTGCAGAATTTCTTTGGCAAGAAGGTCATACTGCACACAGTACAAAAGAAGAGGCATTAGAGGAATCAAAAAAGATGATAAATGTTTATTCTGATTTTGCTGAGAAATATATGGCAATGCCAGTAACCATTGGAACAAAAAGTGAAAATGAACGTTTTGCCGGAGCTTTGGAAACTTATACTATAGAAGCATTAATGCAAGATGGAAAAGCTTTACAATCAGGAACTTCACATTTTCTTGGACAAAATTTTGCAAAAGCTTTTGACGTAAAATTTACAAGTCAAAAGGGAAAATTGGAATATGTTTGGGCAACTTCTTGGGGAGTTTCGACTCGTTTAATGGGAGCTTTAATTATGGCACATTCTGATGATAATGGTCTTGTTTTGCCGCCAAAATTAGCTCCTTTTCAAGTTGTAATAGTTCCTATTTATAAAGGAGAAAAACAATTGGGGAAAATTTCTGAAAAAGTAAATGAGATTAAAAGTAAGTTAGAAGAACTTGGAATCTCTGTAAAATTCGATGACAGAAATACTCATAAACCGGGTTGGAAATTTGCAGAATATGAATTAAAAGGTGTTCCAATTCGTATAGCCATTGGAAACCGTGATTTGAAAAATGAAACTATTGAAGTTGCTCGTCGTGATACCTTAGAAAAGAAAATTTATCCACAAAAAAATGTGGAAAAAATAATTTTTAATTTATTAGAAGATATCCAAAATAATATTTTTAAAAAATCTTTTGATTTTAGAGAGAAAAATTCTTTCACAGTGGAAAATTATAAAGATTTTAAGGAAAAAATAAATAATAAAAATGGTGGTTTTGTTTTTGCTCACTGGGACGGAACTGCCGAAACAGAAGAAAAAATAAAACAAGAAACAAAAGCTACTATAAGATGTATTCCTTTAGAAAAAAATATAGAAAAAGGAAAATGTATTTACTCTGGTAAACCGTCAAAGCAAAAGGTTTTATTTGCGAAATCATATTAAATTTTTTATGAATTACAATTTTAAAATTGTAATTCATAAAAATATTTTTCAAAAAAATGCCGTTTTTGTAAAAAAAAATTTTTAATTATAAAAAATCATTAAAATTTCTCGTTTTTTCAAAAAAATTTTTTTTTAATTAATTCTTCCAAAATTTTATCTAAATTCTATATTTTCTATTAATTTAAAAATCGTAAAAATTTTAGATTTTAAATTAATATTAAAAATTTATGGCTCTTCGAACCTTTTTGTGGAGAGGGAATTTTTTCATAATAAAATTGTGGGAAATTTTTGTTTTTTTCAAAATATTTTTTAAAAATTTTTATTCCAAATTTCATTAAAACATTAAAAATCAATGCCTTATATGAAGATGCAACGAAATCAAGCGTGGACGCTTGAATCATAATAATTTTTTTTTTAATAAAAAAAATATTATATTTCACAAAAAGGTTCTAAGAACCAAATTTATTTACAATATAAAAATTTTACCTCTTGTAAATTAATAAAATATTCATAATCTCCATTTTTTAATTTTTCAAGGATTATAAATTCCAGTATCTACCAATTATATAAGACCTCTTATAATTTTTGTTTTATTAATATTCATTGAAGCAAGCATTCCAGCAATTTTTGAAATTCAGGATTTCCACTTGGGTTCAAAGAACGTTTATATTATGTAAGAAAAAATATGATTTTTCTGGGATTTCTATTCCTGTTCCACAATAAAATCATGTTCTCCACTTTTACATTTATCATATGCTTTTCAATATTTACAATTTTCTTTAATTTTGATAATGTTGCATTTCTGAAATATAATGTTTTCATATTATTTTAAATAATTTTAGATTATCATCAAATAGTTTTTTTATTTTTTAATTCAATTTTATCAGAATTTTAAAAATTCTTTTTATAAATTCATTATCAGAAATTATTTTGTTTTTTATAATTTTTATTTCTTATTGAAAATATTTAAAAATAAATAAAAAAAATTTTTTTTTCAAATTCGTTCAAAATTTTAATATTTTATAATTTCAAAATAAAAAAAAATTTTTCAAAAATCGTCCAAAATTTTAATATTTTTTAATTTAAATAAAAAAAAATTTTTCAAAAAATCTTCAATTTTTTTTATGAATTTAAAATTAAAAAAAAAAAATTATTTTTAATATTTTAATTTTTAAATTCATATTATGAATAATACTTTTATTGAAAAAT
>JAOZVH010000153.1 GCA_029938235.1 Bacteroidales bacterium | reverse complement strand
TTAAATATTATTGCTAAAAAAATAGAAATAAAAGTTTATGAATATGAATTTTTAAGAAAATAATATAAAAAATTTGGATTTTTTCAAAAAGATAACAATTCATTAATGAATTATTTAAAAAAAATATTTTCAATAAAATGCCGATTTTTTAATGTTTTTTAAAATTTAAAAAAAATATTTTCAATAAAATGCCGATTTTTTAATGTTTTTTAAAATTTAAAAAAAATATTTTCAATAAAATGCCGATTTTTAATTATAAAAAATAATTAATAATCTCCCAAGTTAATTTTTTCAAAAATCTCTCATTTTTTTTTAATTTTTAAATTAAAAAATAAAATCCATTTTTTTATAAAAAAATGGATTTTTATTGAAATAATTGTTTTTTTATTTAACAATTTTCATTTCTTCAATTAAATGTCCTGCTCCTGCATATTTGTCAATAACAAATAAAACATAACGAATATCTACATTAATACATTTTTGTAATTCAGTTTCAAATGCTATATCTCCACTCATTGCTTCCCAGTTTCCATCGAAAGCACAACCAATCAATTCACCGTTTCCGTTAATTACTGGACTTCCGGAATTTCCTCCGGTAATATCATTATCCGTAGTAAAACAAACACGCATTAAGCCGTCTTTATCTGCCCATTTTCCATAATCTTTATTTTCATAAAGTTTTTTCAATTTATTAGGAACGAAAAATTCATGAGTTGCTTTTACATTTTTCACTTCTTTTTCAAAGTAACCTTTTAAAGTAGTAAAAGATTTATAATGAACTCCATCTCTTGGGTCATAATCTCCAACTTTACCATAAGTCAAACGCATAGTTGAATTTGCGTCTGGATAATGAGCTTTATCTTTGTCCATTTCCAATAAACCACCAACAAATAATCTGTTTCCCTTTGACATTTTTGCTTGTATAGGAGCGAATTGTGGTCCTAATTCTCTGTATTTGTCAATGATAGACTTCATTGTTTGATATGAAAGATCCTTTTCTATGGTTTTTAATTTAGGGTTTTTTAGAAAATCATTAAATTTTTCTTCAGAAACAAAAAATGATTTATCAAACATTTTATCTGAAAATTTATTGAAATCACCATTATATTTTTTTTCTATTTTATTAAAAATATCTGGTTGATGTCCTTTTTTTACATTTTCAGAAAACATTTTAAATAAAGAAGCAAGTATTTTTTTATCTGTCGGAGCATTATAATCTTTGAAATATGCTTTTCCAGCTGCTTTCATCTCTTCAATTGTTGCTTTTATTGTTTCTTTTTCATCGGGTTTTTCTTTCAAAAGATAAGCCAAACTACTTGCCGAATAAGCAAACATTACAATTTCAGGACCACTAAATATACATTCCATAATGTATTGTTGTGTTTTATTTAGTTCCTTTTTTTCCATATAAGCTTCTTCTAATAATTTTAAAGATGCTCCATATTTTTCTTTTCTTTTTTTATCATTACTTATCCAAGTTTTGAACTTGTTTTCTATTTGTTGTTTTTTTTCAAAAACGTTAAGAGCTTTTAAACCTTTATTTTGTCCGATAGAATATTTCCAATAATTAGAAGAACGAGAATATTTAGAAGCATATTGAATACGAACTTTATCGCTTTTTTCCATATCTTCTTTCATTATTCTTTGTTTTTCCGTTCTAACTTTTATGCGAATAGGATTATTCGTTTCTACATTTTCCTCTATGCCCCAGGAAGTTAAATATCTTGATGTTGAACCAGGATAACCCATTATCATAGCAAAATCTTCATTTTCTACACCTTTAGTTGAAACAGGTAAAAAGTGTTTTGGTTTATAAGGAACATTATCTGCAGAATAATCAGCAGGTTTATTATCCTTATCAGCATAAATTCTAAACATAGAAAAATCTCCTGTATGGCGGGGCCACATCCAATTGTCAGTATCTCCACCAAATTTCCCTATGGCAGAAGGAGGAGCGCCAACAAGACGAACATCTCTAAAAATTTCATAAACAAATAAGAAAAATTGATTTCCTTTAAACATACTTTGTACGTTTGCCTTGTAATGATTACCGTCAGTTGCTTTTTTTTCTAAATCTGCAGAAATACCACTTATTGTCATCATCCTCGTTTTTTCATCCATATCATCTGTAAGTTTTGAATTGATTGTTTCAGTAACATCTTCAACACTAACTAAAATAGAAGCCGTTTTCCCTGGATTTGCTAATTCGTCTTTTTTAGACATTGCCCAAAAACCATTAACAAGATAGTCATGTTCTGGACTACTATGTGCTTGTATTTCTCCAAAACCACAGTGATGATTTGTCAAAAGTAAACCCTCCGGCGAAATAATTTCTGCTGTACACGAACCTCCGTCCAATGCAATAATTGCATCTTTCAAACTATTTTTATTCAAATCAAAAATTTGCTCTGGAGTTAATTTCAAGCCCATTTTTTTCATAGTCTCGTAATTTTGTTTTAACAAAAGTGCGAGCCACATTCCTTCGTCAGCTTTTACTGCAAAATTTAAAATTGCAAAAGTGACTAATAATAAAAATTTTTTTTTCATTTTTTTCCATTTTAAAAAAAAACAATTAAATAAAAAAAAAACTAAAAAAAAAAACTAAAAAAATTTTTCATAAAAAAAGGGTAATTAAAAAAAAAATTCAAGCTGTACAAACCAAAAAAATCATCTGTTTTTTTGAAAAATTTTACATTTTAATAAAAAATGTAAAAAATTGACGTTTTTTGAAATAAAAAAATTTTTTTATTTCGAAAAAAAAATATTAAAAATTGGACGTTTTTTTGAAAAAATTTTTTTAATTTGAAAATTATTTTTTTTTTATAAAATTTTTAAATTATTATTACGTTTTTTATAAAAAAATAATTATGGAAATTTTACCTTTAAATTACGATAATACTTTAAAAAGTATTTTCTATACAGAAATAGCAAAAAAATTTCTGGAGGATTTTCTTGATATTAAAATAGCAGAAATTAAGCTTTTGGAAAAAGATATTAATTTGACAAATAAAGCACGAGAAATACGTTTTGATTTTCGATGTAAAGGTGATCACAAACATTTTATTGTTGAAATGCAGCAAGCATATAAACATGATGTTGTGAAACGTTTTTATCTTTATCATTCCACAAATACAAGTTTACAATTAGAAAATCTGCCATTATCTGAGCGTATAGTTCTTGATAGGAAAACACAAAAATATCAAATAAAAAAAATTAGGGATTATTCTAAGGTAAACCATTATATTATAATATTGGTTATAGATAATTATTTCGTTTGGATGAAGATTTTCTTGTATTTACTGTTTTGCCGGAAAATAAAATGATATATATTTTTCAAAAGTAAGTTATTAAAAATAACAATGATAAAGAAACAAATGATTTTGTTCAAAAATAACCGACGAATTTTAAATGAATTGCTTGAAGATTAAATAAAATATGAAATTATTGAAGAAAATAAAAAACTTTTGAAAGAAAAAGATTTAAAAATTAAAGAAATAAATAAAGAATTAAAAATTAAAATGTTAAGTATTGCAAGAATTATGAAAAAAAACGGAATTAATATTAAGGAAATTAAAAAATTAACAAAACTTTCATTGATGAAAATCAATAAATTATAAAAAATTATGAAGATTTTTATTTTTATTATTTTATTTTTATTATTACATTTATTTTCTTTTTCACAAGAAGACAGTTCGCAGCAAATTATCAGAATAAAAACTCCAGAAAAAAAGATTTTTACAAGGAAATCGCCAGAAATGACTTTGAAAAACGATGTCTATAATTTTGGAGAAATTTCTTATGAAAGCGATGGCAAATGCGAATTTGTTTTTAAAAACACTGGAAAAGAGCCATTAATTATTAATAGAATAAAAACTTCTTGTGGTTGTACAACTTCTTTTTGGGATAAAAAACCAATTTTAAAACGTAAAAAAGGACATATAAAAATTTTGTATGACACAAAAAGAATTGGAAAATTTAGGAAAACCATTAAAGTTTTTTCTAATGCAAAAAATTCTCCGGTGGAATTAATTATTTCTGGAAATGTCAAAAAAAATAAAAAAAATAAAAAAAATTAAAAGTTTTGAAAATTATACCTTTAAAAAAATGGTTTGAAAATTTTGAAAGACCATTAATAATTGCTGGTCCTTGTAGTGCCGAAAGCAGAAATCAAGTTTTTAAAACAGCAGAAGAAATTTCAAAATTAGAAAAAGTTAGTGTTTTTAGAGCAGGAATTTGGAAACCAAGAACAAGACCAAATAGTTTCGAGGGAGTTGGAGAAATTGGTTTAAAATGGCTGAAAGAAGTAAAAGAAAAAACAAATTTGTTAATAAGCACAGAAGTTGCAACTCCTAAACATATAGAAATATGTTTAAAAAATCCCAGAATAATAGATATTTTTTGGATAGGTGCAAGGACAACTTCCAGTCCATTTTCTGTGCAAGAATTGGCAAATTCTTTGAGAGGTGTTGATATTCCGGTGATGGTAAAAAATCCTATTAATCCAGATTTAGATTTGTGGATAGGTGCTTTGGAAAGATTTAATAAAGTTGGAATAAATAAACTTGCTGCAATACATAGAGGTTTTTATCCTTTTGAAAAAACAAATCTTAGAAATATTCCGAAATGGGAAATTATGATAGAATTGAAAAGGAAATTTTTTAATATGCCAATAATTAATGACCCAAGTCATATTTCTGGAAAAAGAAAATTCATATTTGAAATTTCGCAAAAAGCTTTAGATCTGAATGTTGATGGTTTAATGATAGAAAGCCATATCAATCCAGAAAAAGCACTAAGCGACCCAAAACAACAATTGAAACCTTTTGAATTAGAAGTTTTACTAAAAAAATTAAAATTTAGAAAAAGTTTCGAAGAAAATGAAATTTTCAAAAACGAAATGGAAAAAAACAGAAAAAAAATAGATTTGGTAGATGCACAATTATTAGACCTTTTAATGCAAAGAATGAAAATTGTAGAAGAAATTGGATTTTATAAAAAGAAAAATAAATTAACTATTTTGCAATTAAAAAGATGGATAAAAATTATAAAAACAAGAACAGAAAATGCTAAAAAATTAGGAATGTCAGAAAATTTCGTGAAAAAATTATTGGAATTAATACATAAAGAATCTATACTTTATCAAGAAAAAATTATGAAAAATTGAAAAATTTGGAAATTTCAAAAAATCAAATTCCAAATTTTTAATTTTCAAAAAAAATAAAAAAAGCACCTATTTTTAGGTGTTTTTTCTAAAATTTCATACCTAAAGTTATTAACATTTGATTATTATTATTTTCTAATTTAGCAAAATTATTTTCAAAACTTTGGTAAGGATAATACTTAGCTTTTTGAGTGCTATTTATATAAGCAAGATCTATAAAAATATTATCAACTCTTACTCCAAAACCACCAGAAATAGAAATATATTCATTATTATCAAAATCACTATTTTCATAAGGACTTCCATAATAAGAATAACCTGCTCTTAAATAAATAATATCTAAATTAAGTTCTCCACCAATTCTTAAATTAGAAACCGTTTTATAATCATTTGTAATATTTTTATTTTCGTCATTATAAGAATAATCATCTCCACGTAATCGAGAAAAAGAATAATCAATCATTTCATAATCCATACTCAAAAAGCCTCTTTTAAAAACTAAACTCAAACTACCAATAAATTTTGCAGGAGTTGTTAATTCATAATCATTATAATATTTATCAGGAGAAATATCAAAATTCCCATCTGTCGTAGATGCTTGTAAATTATCATCATATTCATCTTCTAATTTAAACCAAGTTGGTGTGTGCATAGCCAGACCAATTCTTACCATATCAATTGGACGAATTATAATACCAAATTTAAAATTCGTTCCTGATCCCTTTGTTGTTAAATTTTGAGAATATTTGAAAGAATTAAAATTTTCTGTACTATCTTCAATGTCTTCTTCCGAATATTCCGAATACTCTTTGTAATAAATTTTTTGAATACCAAAAGAAGCACCTATATAAATTTTATGATTATAATTTGCTCCTATTGATAAAACATATTCGCCCAAACTACCACTGGAAGCAGTGCTGGATTTTTGCAATAAATTTATATTTTCATCATTAGAAATATCTGTCCAATATTCATTTTTAATTGTATCATAGAACATTATATTTTCATAAGCTAAATCTCCAAATTTTGTTTTTACTCCGCTATTTTCTGAATAAATAATGTCATCTAACTTTGAGCTGGAGTTATTTATTCCCTCGAAAAGAACATTTTTATTAAAATTATTCAAAGTATTATAAGCGAAACCAAAATTTACTGATTCCCATTCTGAATTATCTCCTTCTACTTTATATTCATAATCGTAAGGATAAAAAGAACCAACAAAGCCAAAATTACTAATTTTCAAACTATAATCATTATCAGAACTTTTATTATTTAGATAATTTGCATCAGTGTTATTAAAATAAAAACCCGGACTTATACTAAGTTCATAGCCCTTATAAACACCAAGACCTGCTGGATTAATTGATAAGGACATAGAATTACCACCAAGCGAACCTATGGCATTTCCTATGGATGCACTGCGAGAATTTCCCGAATAAAATGCCTGAGAATAACGTAAAGCGTCTTTCTGATCTTGTGCAAAAACAATTAGGAAACTTGCAAAAAATAGAAAATTTATTAAAATTATTTTTTTCATAATTTATTTTTTTATAAAAATATTTCACACAAAAAATGTTCCATTTTTATGTTTTCTTTTATGAAAAATTTTTTCTATTTTTGAAAAAAAATTTTATGTTTAAGATTTCAAGAGGAACAAAAAATAATTTAAACGTACTAATTGGAAAGCAATGGAAGATGAATCTACAATTAGAAAATTATTTCCATTGGACAGAATGAAATCAGACAATTAAAATTTATATAAGAAATTAAAATTATGAAAAAAAAAATCGCAATTTTTCCCGGCTCTTTTGACCCTTTTACAAATGGACATTTATCCATAGTAAAAAAATCTTTGAATTTATTTGACGAAATTATTATCGCAATTGGATATAATGAAAAAAAAGATGGATATTTTTCAATGGAAAAGCGTGAAATGTGGATAAAAAAAATTTTCTTTTTTGAAAAAAAAATTAAGGTTTTATCTTACAAAGGTTTGACAACAGATTTTTGCAAAAAATTAAATGTCGATTTTATTATAAGAGGAATTAGAAATACTACAGATTTTAATTATGAAAATTCCATCGCACAGGTTAATAAAATCTTACTGCCAAGAATAGAAACAATTTTTTTTACAAGCAATTCAGAATTATCTGTAATTAGTTCAAGTGTTGTTAGAGAGGTTTTAAAAATGGGAGGAGATATTAGTAAATTTATTCCAAAAGAAATAGAATTACAAATAAAAAATGATTTCAAGAAATCATAAATTTTCACGTTTTTTTGAAATCATTTTTTTATCAAAATTGTTATTCTAATTTTTTTTTGAGTGTACCCAATTTCTTGCACTTTCAATGTCAGAAAAATATCTTACGGATTCATATTTAGCTTCAGCAAGTTCTTCTTCTATTGTTTGCTCTATTGAAAACTGCTCGAAAATATCTTCTGGCATAACAATAGCCATTTTTGAAACATGATGATTTATTTTTCCATTGATTTCATTATCAACCCATGTTTGCAATTCTGGCATAATAGTAAAACCAAATTTTATAGAATTAACTATTGTATTTAATATTTTGTATTTATTTACAAGTTCTCTAAAATTTGTAATGGATTTTTTAAAATCTTCATCACTCATTTCTCTTTCTTCATTATTCCAGTGTTCTTCCAGAAGTGATGCATTTTCATCGTAATAATATGTAACGTAAATATCTTCCAATATTTTTTTCATAAAAAAAAATTAAAAACTTAAAATATTTAAGATAAAACATAAATATAAAATTATTATTATTTTTTTTTTAATTATTTAAATTATTTGCTTTTTTAAAAAAAAAAAGATAATTTAAAATCATTAAAATTTTGGCATATTTTTGAAAATTTATTTTTTAATAATTTAAAATCATTAAAATTTTAGCATATTTTTGAAAAAATTTTTTTAAATAATTTAAAATCATTAAAATTTTGGCATATTTTCGAAAAAATTTTTTTTAAATAATTTAAAATCATTAAAATTTTGGCATATTTTTGAAAAATTATTTTTTAATAATTTAAAATCATTAAAATTTTAGCATATTTTTGAAAAAATTTTTTTAAATAATTTAAAATCATTAAAATTTTGGCATATTTTCGAAAAAATTTT
>JAOZVH010000152.1 GCA_029938235.1 Bacteroidales bacterium | reverse complement strand
TTTTGATTTTAAAAACATTGAAATTTTGGACGTTTTTTGAAAAAAATTTTTTTTAATATTATAAAAAAATAATCCACAATTTAAATTGTGGATTATTTTGATATTTATAAATAAACTTTTGATTTTATTTCTCCTTTTATGACCATCAAACCGTTAGTAGCAAGTGCTCTCATTTCGTCTTCACCCGGATATATAAAAACCGGAGCAATTTTATATACTCTTTTCATAATTTCATTTACAAGCAATTTACTATGTGCCAAACCTCCGGTAATTAAAATTCCATCGACTTCACCTTTTAAAACAGTACTCATTGCACCAATTTCTTTTGCGATTTGAAAAGCCATAGCATCATAATAAAATTTTGCTTTTTTATCATTTCCATCCATTGCTCTTTGTTCAATTTTGTAGGAATCATTAGTTCCAAAATATGCAACAAATCCACCTTTTCCAGTGATCATTTTTTTTATCTCTGCTTTCGTGTATTTTTTTGAAAAACACATTTCTACTAGATCTCCCATAGGAAGCGTTCCGGATCTTTCCGGAGAAAATGGACCTTCACCATCTAATGCTTGATTAACATCTATTACTCTGCCTTTATTATGAGCCCCAACACTTACTCCTCCCCCAAGGTGTGCAACAATTAAGTTCAAATCTTCATATTTTTTCATGGTAGATTTAGCATATTGTTTTGCTATTGCTTTTTGGTTTAGCGCATGAAAAATAGATTTTCTTTCAAATTTCGGATGTCCGGAAACCCTTGCTAGATCACAAAATTCATCAACAACAACTGGATTAGCAATATAAGCCTTAGTGTTTGGTAAAGATTTTGCTATGTCATCTGCTATTAAACCACCAAGATTACTTGCATGTTTTCCTAAAATTCCTACACGCAAATCTTTTTTCATTGCTTCATTAACCTCATAAATACCAGATTCTATAGGTTTTATAAGTCCACCCCTTCCAACTATTGCATCTATAAAATTAATATTTATACCAGCATCTTTTAATTCATCTAAAATAATTTTTTTACGAAATTCATACTGGTCAGTAATAAATTCGAATTTATTTATTTCTTCTGTACTGTGCTTAATATTTCTCAGATAAACTGTCCTTCCATTATTATAAACAGCAATTTTTGTGCTTGTTGAACCCGGATTAATAGCAAGTATTGTAATTTTATCTTTCATTATTTTTAAATTTTAAAAAAATTATTTGGAAACAGCCGCAAGTAATATACTATTTAATTTTGCCTCTTCTGAATCAGAACGAGAGGTCAGAACTATAGGAGCAGAAGCACCAAGAATTACAGCTGCTAATTTAGAATTCGCAAAATAACTTAGGGCTTTATAAATAACATTTCCTGATTCTATATTTGGAAAAACTAAAAGGTCAGCATCTCCGGCAACATTACTTTTTATACCTTTATGTATCGTACTTTCTTTGCTTATTGCATTGTCGAAGGCAAGAGGTCCATCAATTATACAATTTCTAATTTGATTTCTTTGATTCATTTTTGCAATCAAAGCGGCATCTACAGTTGCTTGCATTTTTGGGTTAACAGTTTCAACTGCTCCGATCATCGCAACCTTAGGATTTTTTATAGAAATTTTATTCATAAAATTTACAGAATTATTTATAATTCCGATTTTCTCTTTTAAATCCGGAGCAATATTCATTGCAACATCTGTCAAAGACAATAATTTATGATAGTTTGGAATTTCAAAAATAGAATAATGAGATAATAAAGATTTCTTTCCGCCAGTCAGTCCCCATTCTTTATTTAAAACACCACCAAGAAAAATACCTGTTGCAACATTTCCTTTCATCAAAATATCTGCTCTTTTTGAGTTTACAATTTGAACAGCAATTTGAGTTGCTTTTTTCTTATTTGATTCGTCAATAATTTCAAAAGATGACAAGTCGTAAGAATATTTTTCAGATAAATTTTTAATCTCTGCATAATTACCAACAAGAATTAAATCTACTATGCCTTTTTTATAAGCATTATAAACTGCATCCAAAGCGTGGTGATCGTCTGCTACAGCAAGAACTAATTTCTTTTTCTTATCCTGTTTTTCTATTAAAGAATATAAATCGCTAAGTTTCTTCAACATATTAAATCAATTTTTATTTTTTAAATTTATTCAAAATTAAAAAAAAAATGGTTTTTTTAATAAAAAAATTTTTTTTTCTAATTTATTGAAAAATAATAAATTTTAAATGAAAAAACTATTTATTTTTAATGATTTGAAAAAAAATCCTTCAAAAGTTATATTTTTAATAAAAAAATGTCATTTTTTTAAAAAATAAATTTTAATTTTAAACGTTTTCAAAATAAAAATTATGAAAAAATATTTATATTTTTTACTGTTGTTTTATATATTACTTTTCTCTTGTAAGAAAGAAGAAGAACCCACAAAAGAAATAAAAACACCTATTTTTTATTTTGACGGAATTGTTGATAATGAAATATTATCCATAGATGCAGGTATAAATAATTTTTATTTAAATACATTTTTCTATTATGATACAAATCAAGTTTGTTCTTATGTTTCAGATTTTATACAAATTAATTGTGATACTTGTGAGGAAACAATATCTTTTAAAATAAGAGATTATAAGAAAAATATAGAAGGTTCAAATTCAGATATAAATGAAATTTTATATACAGGAAATTATATTTTTAGAAATTATAAAAAAGCAGAGAAAAAATATAGAATTTCTTTTTTATCTGATATAGAAGAAAAAAATTATGAAATTTTAGAATATAGTTGGGATTTTGGAGACGGTAAAACTTCTAATTTAAAAAACCCTGTTCATTTGTATGATGAAAAAGGTAAATATCAAGTTTGTTTAAATATAAATTTTTCAGATGCTTATGAAAAATCAATTTGCAATGAAATTATAGTTTCAGATAATGAAATTTCTTTCGATGAAATTGATTTTAATTACAATATAAATTTGTTAAATGTAGCTTTTGAACCGGAAGTAAACAATTCAGATTTTAATTATTTATGGGATTTTGATGATGGAAATATTTCAACAGAAATTTCCCCCGAGCATAATTTTAGTGAAAACGGTACTTATGAAGTTTGTTTGACAATTGATAATGGTGAAGAAGAAAGAAAATTTTGTAAAAATGTAGAAATAGAACATATTATTTATAAAGTAAATTTTTTTCATAATTTAGGTGAAAGTACAAATTTAGACGGAATAAATTTTATTTGGGATTTTGGAGATGGAACAACAGAAAATCAAATTTTAAATCCTACACATATTTATAATAAAAAACGAACTTATGAAGTTTCTTTTTTTGTATGGAAAGACGGAGAAAATGACACTTCAAAATTATATAATGAACTTATAATAGACCACAGATGTGCAACAGATTTTTCTTATGAACTATTAGAATTAGATGAACCCAAAACAGTATTTAGTTTTTCTTCAGATTATGTTTCTGAAGCAACTAATTCTTATTATTCTTGGGATTTTGGAAATGAAACCGGAACATCTACTGATCCAAATCCAGTGAAAAATTTGCCAACTTATGAAATAAACAAAGTTTGTCTTTATAATTTTGACAATTCTTTTTGTCAGATTTCTAAATGTAAAAATATTCTTGTTGCAAATGAATTGGAAAATGATTTTTTTGAAATAAAATTTTACCCAAATGTAAATTTAAACGGAGAGATTAATTTTAGTAATTGGGATTTTGGAGATGCACAAGAAAAACTGCAATATGGAGAAACAAAAAAAATTTCGCATTTTTATTTAGATGAAAATAATTATTATTTAAATTTAGATATTACTTTTAATTTGGATACACAAGTTTTAGTTTATCCATACAATAAAATAATAAATGTTAGCATACCTGATACTTGTCAAACTTTTTTCATTCAAAAAAGAGACACAAATTTATCTTTGAATAAAATTTATTTAGAAATTATTCCAGACCCACTGGAAAATGAAGAAGTTTATTTTGAAATAAATTGGGGCGATTTAACAACTACTGATGTTTATCAAAATGATGATGATAATTTATCATTTGAACACTCTTATAATTTCAATGGTCTTTATAATGTTTGTGTAAAAATTTTTAGAGTAAATGACGGTTCTTTAAAATCTGAATTTTGTAAAAATATATATATTTTAGAATACACTGTTCCCAGTGTAGAAGTTTTTTACCAAATGTTTAATTTTTCTCAGAAAAAAATTGTCAGTAATTTTTCTTATGAACATGACTATAAAAGTGAAAATTTTCCGATTATTAATTTTAATTATAAAAAAAATTTTTATGATTCTTTGCCAATTAATTTAGATTTTTCTACCGTTGCAATTGAATATAAAACAAAAAACGGAGAAACTTATTCATCTTATTTTGCTGAACAAGATGAAAATTCTTATTTTGAAATCGTATCTGTAGAGGATTACAAAAACAATATGAATGGATATAAAACAAAAAAAATAACCGTAAATTTAGGGTGTCATTTATATAATGAAAACAAAAATATAAAAATAGAAAATGGAAAAGCAATTATTGCAATTTCTTATGAATAAATTAAATAATTTTTTTTATTTAATTTATATATTTTTGTATAAAAAAAACAAAATTTTTTTTCAATGAAAAAAACAATAATAATATTTTATTTTATTTTTTCTAATTTTTTAATTTTCTCTCAGGAAGAAATGGAAATAGACACTTTTTCAACTTTAATTGTTTTAGAAAATCAAGAGGCAGAAATTTCTTATAATGCTGGAATAGAAAATTTTAGTAAAAAAAAATATCAAGAAGCTTTGAAAAATTTCTCTGATGCAATTTCTTATAAACCAGATTTTTATGCTGCTTTTTATAATAGAGGGAATGTAAAAATACATATAAAAAATTTTGACGGAGCAATAGAAGATTTTAATGAAGCAATAAAATTAGACGAATTTAGGTCAAGTGTGTATTTTTTTAAAGCATATTCATATTTCCTAAAAAATGACTACGAAAATGCAAAAAAAAATTTTGAAATTTCCATTTCTAAAAATTTTGATAATGCAAAGGCATTTTACTATAAAGGCTCTTGCGAATTTCTTTTGGGAAATTATGAAATTGCAATAGAAGATTATTCAAAAGCAATAGAAAAAATGCCTGAATATCCAGACGCTTACAACGACATGGCAAGTGCCAAAAGAAAAATTAAAAAATATGACGAAGCAATTTCTGATTATAATATAGCTTTGAAATTAGATGAGAATATGGCAATTTCTTTTAATAACAAAGGAAGTGTAAAAAGAAAACAAGGCAATTTCAAGGGAGCAATAGAAGACTATAAAAAAGCAATTTCATTAAAATCAAATTATTATATTGCTTACAATAATATGGGACTTGCAAAATATGAAATGAAAAATTATAAAGAGGCTATAAAAGATTTTGAAAAAGCAATAAAACTAAAAAAAGATTATGTTTTTGCTTATAATAATATTGCAACAGCAAAAATAAAACTGAAAAAATATAAAGAAGCTATTGAAATTTTAGATAAAGCAATTTCTTATGAAGAAAATTATGCTTCTGCATATTTTAACCGTGCAAATGCAAAAGAAATGATGAGAGATTATCAAGGTGCTTGTAAAGACTGGAAAAAATCTCACGAACTGGGAATTAAAATGGCAAAAAATTTTATTTTTGATTGTAACTAAAAAAATATTTTTCAAAAAACGACAAAATTTTAAGATAAAAAAAATCAAAAACAACGAAATTTTAAGATTTTATTTATTGCGTTTTGGTGGTGTTTACATAGACATTTATAAATTTATATGAATAATTGTGCGGTGAAAACACCGCACAAGCGCATGAAAATATTTTCCAAAAAACGACAAAATTTTAAGATTTTTTTTATGAAAAAAAATTTTTATTTTTTTCTAAGGCTGTTCCAATGACGACAATATCTGCTCCTGCTTTATAAATTTTATCAATTTTATTTCTACTTTTAATTCCTCCACCAACAATCAAAGGTATAGAAATATTTTTTTTAACTTCTTCTATCATTTTCAAATTTACACTTTTTTTTGCACCGCTTCCTGCTTCCAGATATATTAATTTCAAACCAAGAATTTCACCTGCTATTGCTGTTGCCACCGCAATATCTATCTTATTTCTCGGAATAGGTTTTGTATTGCTAATGTATTCTACAGATGTAATATTTCCGCTTTCTATTAATAAATAAGCCGTTGGCAAAATTTCTAATTTACTTCTTTTTAAAAAATTCGCCGCAATGACATGATTACCAATTAAAAAATCTGGATTTCTTCCGGAAATTAATGATAATAATAAAATTGCATCGGCATTATCAGAAATTTGCAACAAACTTCCGGGAAATAAAATTATTGGTAAATCAGAATTTTTTTTTAAAATATTAATTGTCTCGTCTATATTTTTTTGCAATAAACTTCCACCAACAAATAAATAATCAACAGGAATTTTATTAAGTTTTTTGCAAAATTTTAATAAAGAATCATTATTTTCTTTATCCGGATCAATTAAAATTACCATTTGTTTTTTATCTCTTTTAATTTTATTTAAAATCATTTTTTTAAATTTTTAATATATTACTATCTTTTTTTATTAAAAATAAAAAAAAGAATGTAATTAAACCGTTCAAAATAAGAGATTCGTAAGCAAATTGATAATCTAAATAATTTGAAAAAAATATGTTTATTAAGTAAGTCAAAATTGGAGAAACAACAGTTATTAAAGGTACGAATTTATCTTTAATTTTGAATTTCGTAAATAAACCAAAAGAATATAAACCCAAAAGAGGTCCGTAAGTATATCCTGCAATGGTAAAAATTACATCTATAACATTACTATTATTTACAATTTTTAAAATTAAAATTGAAAAAAATAATAAAATTGAAAAAAATATATGAACTTTTATACGTAAATTTTTTAATTTCTTTTCGCTTAAATTTTTAGAATTTAAAATATCAACAGTAAAAGAAGTTGTTAAAGAAGTCAAAGCAGAATCGGCACTGGAATAAGATGCAGCTATCAAACCAATGATAAAAAATAAACTTAAAAATGGACTAAGATAATTTCCCATCGCAATAATTGGAAATAAATCATCAGAATTTGCTGGCAAAGAAATTCCTTTTTCCTGAGAAAAAATTAATAATAAAGCACCAAGTGATAAAAATATTAAATTTACAAAAACTAATATTATAGAAAAAAATAGCATATTTTTTTTTGCTTCTTTTATATTTTTACAACTTAAATTTTTTTGCATCATATCTTGGTCTAAACCTGTCATTACAATGGCAATAAATGCACCGCTAAGAAATTGTTTTAAAAAATGCTGTTTGCTTTTCCAGTCCTCCCATACGAATATTTTGGAATGTTCGCTCATAGAAACTTCTCTTATCATTTCCGAGAAACTCCAGTTTAATTCTTTTGTTATGAGAACAATAGCTATTCCCAAAGCCATTAACATAAATATTGTTTGCAAAGTATCTGTCCAAATAATAGTTTTAATTCCTGCTCGAAAAGTATAAAGCCATATTAAAATGATTGTTATTAAGACGGTAACAAAAAAAGGAATATTCCAGTTGTCAAAAACAATAATTTGCAAAACACTTGCTACAAGAAATAAACGACAAGATGCTCCTATTGTCCTGGAAAGTAGGAAAAAAAATGAGGCTGTTTTATAAGAATAAAAACCAAAACGATTTTCTAAATAACTGTAAATGGATATTAAATTTAATTTATAATACAAAGGCATTAAAATATTTGCCACAACTAAATAACCTAAAAAATAGCCAAAAACCATTTGCATATAAGTGAATTGTGTACTGCCAACCCAAGCAGGTACAGATATAAAAGTAACTCCGGAAAGAGAAGTTCCTATCATTCCAAAGGCAACAATAAACCAAGGAGATTTTTTATTTCCTATAAAAAAAGATTTGTTGTCAGACTTTTTACTTGTAAAATGAGAAATTACAAGAAGGATTAAAAAATATAATAAAATTATAAAAATTATTGTCAAATAAGACATATTTAAAACAATTAATTATTAGAAAAATTTTTTGAAAAAATATTCAAATATTTGAATATTTTTTCAAATTAATTAAAAAAAAATTTTTTTTTGAAAAAACGACGATTTTTTAATGATTTTTAATTATTATTAAAAAAAAATTTTTTTTTGAAATATCGACGATTTTTTAATGATTTTAAATTATTATTAAAAAAAAATTTTTCAAAAAAACGGCATTTTTTATGATTTTTTATAATTAAAAAAAAATTTTTAAAAAAAAAAAAATATTTTTTAATTTTTTTAAATTTTTTTTAAAAAAAATTTTT
>JAOZVH010000151.1 GCA_029938235.1 Bacteroidales bacterium | reverse complement strand
TAATTTAATAATTTCAAAATCAATTTCATCATTTGCAATAATATCTAATGTAGATTCAACACCGTCAATAGAAAATGTATTTGGATAAACTTCAAAAATAATTAATTTAGGTTTAATTATTTTTAAATAACGTTTCATTAAAATTTCGGTTTGTAAAGGAGTTTGACCACTGGAACCTAAATTAAATGTGTTCAAATTATTTTTTTTAAAAATTCTTGTGTCAAAACCGCGATAAGAATGTGATGAACCTAAAAAAAGAATATCAATTTCTTTTAGATTTGGAATTTCTTTTATTCTTGAAAACATATGACCATAAGAACCTATTCTATAATTTAAGTTTTTTTCAAAAAAATATGTGCATAATCTCCCCATATTATTATTAAAATAATATAATTTGCTAAAGCAAAAATAGAAAATAAAAATACATTTCTTACAAAATTTTTCATTTAAAACTGAAAATAAATAAATGGAGTTTCATTTGTTTGTGTAAACATAAAAATTAGAAAAATAATAAATGAATAAAAACTCCATTTAAAAATTCTTTGAAATTTAATATTTTTTATTTCTAAACCGTGTTTTTTATTTCTTTGAATCCATTCTACAAAAAGGAAAATTAAAGTTATTAAAATAACAAATAAACTTTGTTTTATTATATTAATATTTGGAAAGGAAAATAAAGATTTTGAGAAGATTTTGGAGATATAATCCATTGCATGACTTAGATTTTCCGCTCTAAAAAATATCCAAGCAAAAACCGTTAATGCAAACGTAATTACAATATTAAAAAATTCTTTTATTGATGGAAAAAATTTTCCTTCTGCTACTGTATTTGTGTTTTTTCTATTTTTTTTCATCAACATCAAAGGAAGAAAATAAATGGCATTTAAAGCTCCCCAAATAATAAAAGTCCAATTTGCACCGTGCCAAAAACCACTAACTATAAAAATAATAAAAGTATTACGAATTTTCATCCAAGTTCCGCCGCGGCTTCCTCCCATTGGAATATAAAGATAATCTCTAAACCAAGTGGATAAAGAAATATGCCAACGTCTCCAAAATTCTGCAATATCTCGTGAAAAATATGGAAAAGCAAAATTCTGTTTTAAATTAAAACCAAATAACCGAGATGTGCCAATTGCAATATCTGAATATCCAGAAAAATCTCCATAAATTTGAAAAGCAAAAAATATCGCTCCAATTACCAATGTACTTCCGGAATAATCTGTATAATTATTAAAAATATCATTGGCATAAATTGCACAATTATCTGCAATGACTATCTTTTTGAATAATCCCCAAAGTATTTGACGCATACCGTCAACTGCTTTATCATAAGAAAAATTTCGTTTTTTGTAAAACTGTGGCAATAAATTAGTTGCTCTTTCAATTGGTCCAGCAACCAATTGAGGAAAAAAACTCACAAAAGCAAAAAACGAAATTATATCTTTTGTTGGTTCAAGTTTTCTTTTATAAACATCTATGGAATAACTCAAAGTTTGAAAAGTATAAAAACTTATTCCAACAGGTAAAATAATATTTAAACGATTTGCTTCTATTTTTTGTCCGAACAACATAAAAGCATCAGCAAAACTTTCGGCAAAGAAATTAAAATATTTGAAAACCCCAAGAAAACCTAAATTGACAAAAATACTTGTCCAAAGTAATAATTTTCGTTTACTTTTATTTTCTTCTTTTTTTAAAGCAAGTCCTACGAAATAATCAACCGCAGAGCTGAAAATTATCAAAGATAAAAACCGCCAGTCCCACCAACCATAAAATACATAACTTGCAACAACAAGTAATATATTTTGAAATTTCAAATTTTTATTTGCAACAAACCAATATAAAATAAAAATTAACGGTAAAAATATTGCAAATTCTATAGAATTAAATAACATATTATTATTTGTAAAATCTTTACAAGATTATTATTTTTTTTTTAATTATTTTTTTTTTGAAAATTTTTTTTTAAATAAAAATTGTATCCGCTCAATTATTTATGTTAAAATGGGATTTTTATATGATTATTTGGATATATTTTATCCAAAATTATGTTCATCGAAATTTTATTTTTTACAAAATATTTATTAATATATTAAATCATTTGAATAGATTTGGGAATTACATAAATCGTCTATTTATGTAATCATCAAATTGTATGATAGAAATGTCCATTTCATAATGTTTAATGTATTTTAATGTTTAAAATTATTAATTTATCCTTTTATATTTGATGTTTTTATGATTTTTTCATTAGTATAATTTATTTTTATAAAATAATTCATCAAAATAAATAAATTTTAAAATTTATTTATTAATTTTTACAAAGAAAAAAATACCAATAAAAATTATTGGATACTATTTTAATTTTGAAACTTGAAAAATTTTTCAAAAATCGTCCAAAATTTTAACATTTTAATTTTGAAATTAAATTTTTTTTTCAAAAAACACCGAATTTTTAAGATTTTTTATATGAAAATAAAAATAAAAAAAATTTTTTTTATTTTTTAATTTTTAATTTATATTGCAAGTTTTTAAATAAAACTTATATTATGTTAGAAAAAAAATTTTTAAATAAAAGTTCTAAATCTGTCAATAATATTGATAGACGAGAATTTTTGAAAAGAGGAAGTTTGATTGGAGCAGTTGGTGCTTGTGCTGCTACTTTTGGATTTAATTTCTTTAGTTTTGCTTCTACTACAGAAGAAGAAAAATTATTAAAATCAGGTGAAAAATTAATTAGGAGTACTTGCTCACCAAACTGCACTGGTGCTTGCGGATGGAATGCAAGTGTAAAAGATGGTAGAATTAATACCTTAATTCAAGCAGCAGATTATCCAGAGAAAGAATATAATCCACGAGGATGTCTGAAAGGTTTATCTATGCCTAATTTAATTTACGCAAAAGATAGGGTAAAATATCCTTTGATAAGGGTAGGAGAAAGAGGTGAGAATAAATTTAAGAAAGTAAGCTGGGAAGAAGCTCTTGATTATACAGCAAAAAAATTAAAAGGTATAGAAAAAAAATATGGTTCTAAATCTGTTGCTGTAACTGTTCAAGTACCCGGAACTGGCTATGTAAACAAAGGAGCTCTTGTAAGTCTTGCTGGACTTTCTAAATGGAGTATTCATCATGGATATGACCAAAATGGAGATTTACCAATATTCTGGCCTATGACTTTTGGTGTGCAATCTGAAGAGTTAGAATCTACTGAGTGGATAAAATCTAAATACACTATGGTTTTTGGTTCTAATATTATTCAGACAAGACTGCCAGATGCTAAACATCTTTTAAAAGCTAAAAAAACTGGTAAAGTTGTTGTTATTGACCCTGACTATTGTATAACAGCAGCAAAATCTGACGAGTGGATAAGAATCAAAGCGGATACAGATGCAGCTTTAGCTTTAGGAATGTCAAAAGTTATTATAGAAAATAATCTTCATGACAAAGATTTTCTTGCTGATTTCACAGACATGCCTATACTTGTAAGAAAAGATACTGGCAAACGTTTGCTTGCAAAAGATGTGAAATCATTATCTGCAAAGGCAAAATCTATGGAAGTTCCTGATTATAGAAGTTTATTTGTTGTTAAACAAAAAGAAGGTTTTGGTATTTTAAACCCAGAAGATTTGAATCCATCCGGAGCAAAAATTTCTGGAAATTTTGATCTTACTCTTGTTGATGGTACTTCTGTTAAAGTAACAACTATTTTCGACGAGCTTGTTAAAGGTTTAAAAGATTATACTTTAGAAAAAGTTTCAAAAATTACTGGTGCACCAGCAGAGCAAATAGAAAGAATTGCAAAAGAAGCTGGAGGAAATAAACCACTTCACGTAGTTTATGGAGCAAGTAATTATCAGTGGTATAATTCAGATATAAAAGGCAGAGCAATTTCTTTACTTGTTGTTCTTACTGGAAATATAGGAAATAGTGGTTCTGGAATTTCTACTTATGCTGGTCAATATAGAATACGTTTTGGTCTAAAAAAATGGTGGGCACCTAAGGGAGCAAAATTAAACTGGGTACCTTATTTATGTTTTCTTAGGGGAGAAGGAAAAAATTATCCTAAAAGTGGCATAAAAGCAATGATCGGAGCATGGGGAAATCCATTCGACCAACACAATATGGCTGGAATTTTGAAAGATAGAGCAAAATCTGGCGACATAGAATTTGTTGTAACATCAGATTTTCAAATGACGACTTCTTGTTTATGGTCAGATGTTATTTTTCCTGCGTCTTCTTGGTATGAAAAATGGGACTTAACAGCAACTATTTTACATCCATATTTACAATTACAGCAACCTGTTATTAAGCCATTATTCGAAAGTAAATCAGAACTTTGGATGTTTAGAGAGCTTGCAAAAAGGTTAAATCCAAAATTTGAAAAACATTATTTTATGGATCTCGATGAAAACGAGGCTTCTAAAAAAATTGTTAAAATTCTTCTTGAAAATGGTGGTCCAGAAACAAAAGGAATTACTTTTGAGATGTTGAGAAAAGGACCTGTTCGTTTGCATTCACCAGCACCAGGAGACAGACAAATACCTTTCTATGAACAAAGACACGAGAAAAAACCGTTTCCGCCGCGTAGTTATCCAGCACCAATTAAAGCAACAGCTAAGTTTCTTAGAAGTGGTAGGATAGAAATGTACAGAGAAGAAGATTTATTCTTAAAAATAGGCGAAAAATTACCTGTTTATAAAGAAAGTTATTTGGAAACTGAATATAAAGTTGACTCAAAATCTAAGGTTGATGCTGATGCTCGTACAAAGCATAAATTACGTTTCTTTACGAAGAATTCGCTTTATAGGGTTCATTCTACGCATTCAAGTAATCCTTGGTTATTAGAACTTCAAGATAATAAGCCGAAAGCATATATTAATGGGGAAGATGCAAAAGAGCGAGGAATTAAAAATGATGATCCTATTGAAGTTTATAATGGTAGAGGAAAATTAAAAGCTTATGCTATGATAGACGATGGTGTAATGAAAGGTAATTTAACCTTTTATCAAGGATGGTGGTCTCAGTATTTACAAGAAGAATCTTATAATTCTTTGACCTATCCTTATATAAAGCCTACTCATGAAGTTTATTTTGTTCCGGGAATTTGGTCTCCGACTACTTCGTGGAATGAGTGTTTATGTGATATAAGAAAAGTTTAAATTAAATAAAAAAATTTTTTAGTATGAGAATAGGAATGGTTATTGACCTTGAAAAATGTCTTGGTTGTAGAACTTGTGCAGTGGCGTGTAAACAACATAATGCACAACCTCCGGGAAACTGGTGGAACCGTGTATTCACACCGGGTAGTAAGTATCATCTTATAAAGCCAGAATTAGGGTCTCAATATTTTTTACCTGTAAGTTGTCAGCATTGTGATAATGCTGCTTGCGAAAAAGTTTGTCCAGTGGGTGCTACTTTCTACTCGAAAGATAAAGCCGTTTTAGTGGATTATGACAGGTGTATAGGTTGTCGTTATTGTATGTCGGCTTGTCCTTATGGAGTTAGGCAGTTTAATTGGGAAGACCCAAAAGAAACTCATAAAAAAATCGAATGGATAGAGGGAGGTAACAATTACGGTTACCAAGAAGAGCATAAGTATGATGATAGATTAGTTTATTCTCCAATTCGTGAAAAAGGGATAGTTGAAAAATGTACATTTTGTGTACAATATATGGATGCTGGAGAAAAACCTGCTTGTGTAAGAGCTTGTACAGGTGAAGCGAGAGTAATAGGGGATTTAGATGATCCAAATAGCGAAGTATCTAGAATGATAAATAATAAAGGTGCTTACACTTTAATTCCAGAAAAGGGAACTAAGCCAAAAGTATTTTATTTACCACCAAAAAGAAAGGATAATTAAATTATGAAAAATTATAAACTTATTTTAAATATTGTAATTGCTTTGATGTTAATAGGAGTGATTTCTTATATCATTCAATTGACAACAGGATTAGTAGTTACTGATATGAACAACTCCTACAGTTGGGGTTTGTATATTGCTGGTTTTGCATTTTTTGTTGGAAATGCCGCTGGTGGAATGGTTCTAAGCGCGTCTATTTATATGTTTGGTTTGAAAGCTTTAAAACCTTTCGCAAAAATTGGAGCTTTAGCTGCCTTTGCAAATGTAATTGGTGCTATGTTATGTGTTGTTATTGATATTGGACAACCTTTTAGATTGTTAAATATGCTTATTTATCCTAATTTTTCTTCTCCGTTAATTTGGGATGTAATAATTTTATCTTCTTATGCTGTTTTATCTTTGTTATATTTTTATGTTCTTAGATTTCCTGAAATTGCTCCGGAAAAAAGAATTTTATTTAAAGATGTAGAAAACGCAGAAGAATTTTCTGAAAAAACTGCAAAAACTTTAGCTCCTATAGCTTTACTTTTTGCCATTGGTATTCACGTTGTTACAGCTTGGATATTTGCTACACAAGGAGCAAGAGAATGGTGGCATTCGGCTGTTCTAGCTCCTGATTTTGTTGCTGTTGCTGTTTCTGCTGGTACGACACTTGTATTTTTATTTTCTATTATGGTTTATGGTATAAAAGAAGAGCATAAATCTGCTTACAAAATTATGACAAGATTTATTTCAATAGCATTTTTTGTTCACTTATTTTTTATGTATAATGACTTTTTTATACATGCTTGGTATGGAAACGAACATGCTTTACACACTCTTGCTGTAACTTTAGGAGATTATTGGTTTGTACATTTATTAGAAGTTGTGCTTCCTTTGATGGGAATTTTATGTTTAATGAAGTCAAAAATTTTAACGAAAGCGAAAGTTTATAGAGCGTCATTTTTTATTCTTATTGGTGTTTTAGCACATAGATTTTTGATTATGCCTGCGGCATTTAATAATTTACCTTTAACTATTTCACCTATGGGACAACAAAATGGAAACTGGGAATATCCATTAGCTTCAGGAAGATTTATGGAAGGAGCTGAATTATTTATTACAAACCATAATTATGTTCCGACATTTATTGAATGGTCTATTTTAATAGGAGTTATTTCAACTATGACTTTTGTTGTTGTAAAATGGCATAAACTTGCCATTAATAAATAATTTTTTTCAATTATAAAATTTGTAAAAAATTGGCTTTTTTTAAAAAAAGCCAATTTTTTTTTTTATAAAATTCGTAAAATTTCGTCGTTTTTTTGAAAAAAAAATTTTTTTTTAATTTAAAATAAATTCTTTGAATCTGTTACATAATTTTATCAAATTGCTTAACAATGGTTTCAATTCTAAAATCTATATCATTTATTTCTTTATCTTTTTCAAAGATAATAAAAGTATGTTTATTTAGTAAATTTTTCGGATTTATATTAATTTTTAATTGTTCTTTATATACATGAATTTTATGCGATTTTGGAATGTCTTTATGTTTATTTAAATTTATAAAATATCGTAAAAACGAACTTATAAAAATAAAAGGATAAAAAATAGGAAATAAAAACAAAGAACCTTTACTAATTCTTAAATATTTGATTTCGCGAATATTAAAACCTGCAAGTTTCGCAAGCATTCGTAATTTTTGTAATCCTATTAGGAAAATATGTCCATGATAAATTTCATTACTTAATTTTTTATCTGACATCCATATATCGTCTATTTCATTTGGTGGCATTTTTTTTGAATTTTCACTTTCAAATAATAAATAACTTAACTTAGATGCTAGGTTAGAATATGATGGTGTTGTTAATAACAGTTTCCCATTTTTTTTTAATACTCTATTAAACTCTTTAAATGTTTTTAATTGGTCACTAAAATGTTCAATACCTTCTTGACAAATTAGCATATCTGCATAATTATTAATCACTGGAATTTTATTTAAAATATCGGCTCGTTTACATTGAATATCTTTTAACATGAAGTATTCTGGAAACAAATCATATGCTTCAACTTTTGCTCCATTTTCCAGCAATATCTCAGAAGTAACACCATTACCTGCTGGTATATCTATAACAATTTTATTGTGCAATTGTTTTTTCATACTATCCAAATATTTTTTTACATAAAATTTTTGACTTTTTGGATTATTTATATGATTATCTATCATTTTTGCTTTTTATAAAAAAAATTCATATTTTGTATTTTATTTCTAAAAATAAAAATATTTAAAATAATAAAAATAATATAAAAATAAAAAAATTAAATTATTTTTTTATTCTGCGATGTGTGTTTTCAACATAATTATTCGTAACAAATTTACGAAAGGACAAATTTTTTATTTTTAAATTAAAAAAAAATTTTTTCCAAAAAATGCCGAAATTTTATGAATTTTTAAATTAAAAAAAATTTTTTCCAAAAAACGCCGAAATTTTATGAATTTATTAAAAAAAAATTTTTTCCAAAAAATGCCGAAATTTTATGAATTTTTAAATTAA
>JAOZVH010000150.1 GCA_029938235.1 Bacteroidales bacterium | reverse complement strand
ATTTCACGGTCCTTTTCGTTAAAATATCTCATAGCCATTTCTTTAGCTTCCCGAGCATTTTTTGGCAGAAAATTTTTAACAACAGTATTATTGTGCATACGTCCCACATCTTCAAATTCAAAAAATCCTGTTTTTTCGTCCACGGCTATGGAATAACGACCAAAATTATCTGTATATATTTTTTTATTGTACTTATTTTCCACTTTAACATATGAAAAATTATCGAATAAAATACGAGCAAGATGTCCAATATTTACATTAATTTCTGCGGGTGATAGCGTTTTATAAAATTTTATTTTTTTATTCATATTTTTTTAATTTTAAAACACAAATTTATTTAAAAATTTTTTAATTTCAAAATAAAAAAAAATTTTTTTTCAAAAATCGTCCAAAATTTTAACATTTTTTAATTTTAAAATAAAAAAATTTTTTTTAAAAAATCGTCCAAAATTTCAATGTTTTTTAATTTCAAAATAAAAAAAATTTGGTTCTTCTAACCTTTTTGTGATGCGAGTTTTTTTCATAAAAAAATTGTGAAAAATTTGTGTTTTTTTTCAAAATATTTTTTAAAAATTTTCATTCCAAATCGCCATTAAAACATTAAAAATCAATACTTTATAGTGAGATGCAACGAAATCATCGTGGACGATGAATCATTTTATTTTTATTTTTGATAAAATAAATATTACATTTCACAAAAAGGTTCCAAGAACCAAAAATTTTTTTTCAAAAATCGCCCAAAATTTTAATATTTTAAAAAAACAAATTGGAGGTTTTTTTTTTAACACCAATGTTTGATTCGAAAAAATCGTCCAAAATTTTATGGTTTTATTTTTTAGTTTTTTAATGTGCGGTGAAAACACCGCAAACGCAGGAACATTTCAAAAACCTCTATTCACAAATAAAAATTTTTTATACACATTTTTGTTGCATACAGCGTCCCTTGTATGCGTACAAAAATGTGTATAAAAAATTTTTATCCGCCATATATTGGATAGGAGACCCCACAAAACTACGGGACGAAAGCAAAACGAAAGCCTATGCTAGCGTTGCTGTTGTCAGGCGTGTTGTAGTTGCGATTCGCTGGACGACAACTCTTAGCGCTGCTGAACCAACTTCCACCACGCAAAACACGGTACGAACCTGCTGTAGGTCCTGTAGGGTTTTCTTTAGGACTTTTACTATAGTAATTACCGTCATACCAGTCTGAGCACCATTCCCAAACATTACCACTCATATCATAAATACCAAGTTCATTAGATTTTTTGCTTCCTACGGTATGTGTTTCATTATCAGAATTATTATCATACCAAGCCACATCATCTATATTATTACTTCCAGAATATTTATAATTTCTACTTTTATTTCCACCTCTTGCAGCATATTCCCATTCTGCTTCTGTTGGTAATCTAAAATTCTTTCCTGTTTTTTTATTCAATTTTTTTAAAAAATCCTGAATATCATTCCAACTTACTTTCTCAACAGGTAAATTATCACCTTTAAAATCACTTGGATTATTACCCATTATTTCTTTCCATAATTTTTGAGTAACTTCATATTTTCCAATATAAAAATCAGAAACTGTTACTGAGTGAATTGGTTTTTCATCATCTTCTATATTGCTTCCCATTTGAAATGTACCACCTTTTACGAAAACCATTTGTATTTGATTATCTAAAAAATTAATTTGTTCTTCATTTTTATTAAAAATAAAAAATAAAATAACAATACTTACAATCGCTAATCCAACATACAAAAACTTTTTTTTGCTATTTTTTAAATTTTGCTTTTTTTGTTTTGTTTTTTTAATTTCTTCAAAAACAGTTTCATCATTTTCATCAATAATAGTTTCGTCATTATCATCATTTTCATCAATAACAGTTTCGTCGTTTTTTTCTTTAGATTTGTCATCTTTTGAAGAACTTTTGCTAGGTTTTTGTGGAACGCTTTCGTCATCTACTACAGTTTCGTCATTTTTTCCAAAAGCCTCAATAAATTCTTTACAATTTTGATAACGATTTTCTTGATTTTTTTGTGTTGCTTTTTGAATGATTTTATTTATAAATAAAGTATTTTTATCTAAAACAGGCAAAGGCATTGATAAAATATAATCTTCAATTTCTCTTCTTGTCAAAGTTGTGCTGTCATAAACAGATTTTCCTTTTATAATAAAATACAACATTACACCCAGCGAATAAATATCACTTCTTTTATCTACCCTTTTAGTATCTTTAATTTGCTCCGGACTCATATAAGATGGCGTACCCATAGTTGTATTTGTGAGCGTTAAATCTTCGGATATCAATTTTGAAATTCCAAAATCTAAAATTTTTGGCGTTTTATTATCTTCTAATATAAAAATATTAGATGGTTTTATATCTCTATGTATTACTCCTTTTTTGTGTGCATAATCAAATGCTTTTAAAATTTTAATAAATAAAATTATAGCATTTTCTTCTGTAAATGCACCATTTTGTGATATGAAATCTTTTAAATCTTTACCTTTCAAAAACTCCATCACTATGGACATACTATCTTTTTTTTCTTCATAATCAATTACTTTCGTAATATATAAATTATCAAGACCCACCATAATTTTAGCTTCTCTCAAAAAACGTTTTCTAATTTGTTCGTTTTGAGTATATTTTTTATCTAAAATCTTAATTGCAACTTTTTCATTTGTTCGCAAACGATGCCTCGCTTCATAAACTTCTGCCATTCCACCGCTTCCAATTGCGTCAGAAGTAATTTCATAATTTAAAATAATTTTTCCTTTCATAAATTTTATTTTTTCAAATGTAAATTTAATTTTAAAAATTACAATTCCCATTTTGTTTTACACGCTCTGCATTTTTTTTGATTTTTAATTCCTTGCCATGGCAAGTCTCCCAAAAACATTTTACATTTAGGACATACATAATCAATTTTAAATTGGTCGTTTAATGCCATTAATTCTTCTCGTTGTTTGGCATTATTTCCGGAAGCCATAATACCCAAAGCATTTCCCACAAGAGGAATTAATGCCAATGCCGCACGAAATCCAGTTTTTTTCCACGCCGAGCCAGATAATTTTTTTTTCTTATCGTTTTGATATTTTTCATAAACTTCTTTCAATAAAAAGAATTTTTCTGTAAATTCTATTTGTTTTTTTAAACTTTCGTAATTTACATTTTTATTTTTTTTAAAAAAATCATTGCTGAATAATTCTAAAATAAAATTCGTTTTTATTTCGTAATCGGCAAGAAATAATTTGTCTTCTTTTTTTAGCAAGAATTTTTTAATTCTTTTTTCATTTATATAAGTTCCATTGGTAGAAAAATCTTCTATCAAAAATTGCCCGTCTTCAATTTTGCTAATTTTAGCGTGTTTTCTGCTAATATTTTTTTTGCTAATAATTAAATTATTATCAGCGTTTTTTCCTATTAAAATAAAATTCTTCATAATTTTTTATTTTTAAACAAAATTTTTATTTAAAAATGCAAAATAATTTAAAAAACAATTTAAAAATTAATTTTTCGTCTAATAATTTAAAAAACAATTTCTAAAATTATTTTTTCATTTAATTCTTTTTTATGTGATAATAAAAAATTATATTTACCGTCGAATAATTCTATTACTTCTTTACGTTTTAATAAGGTTTTTCTTTTTGAAAAAAAAGAATTAAACGACGAATATTTCCAGTCTCTTAAATCTTTCACAAAACCATGATGCACAGGATTTCGATGTATATAATTTATTAAATTATACAAATATTCATTATTATCTATATTTATACGTTTAAAAGGTTTTTCAAATAAAGTTCCTTTGCGATTTGTAACTTTGTTAAAAGATTGTGTGTAAGAGCTAAATAAATTTGAAAATTTTTTTGATATAAAATTATTAATTTTTTGATGATTTATCAATTTTAAAATATGCTCTTCTGATTTCACACGAACTGCCAAATGAAAATGATTTGGCATTAAACAATATGCAAAAGTATCTGCAATGGGCGAAATGTGTTTGCATATTTTTTCAAAAAAAATATATAATTATTCTCATTAAGAAATAAATTATTGTTGTTTACAGCACAATTATAAATGTGATAATAATTATCTGGTTTTAATGGTATATTGTATTTTTTCATTTTTTATTGATTTTTTATTTCAACATTTTCAAATCTTAACTTTGCCAAAGTTCTAAAACTTTGGCAAAGTTAAGATTTGAAAATGTTGAAATTCTATTTATAAATAAGTTATTGGCATATTACGTGGTGCTTTTCCTTGTATAAAAGGCGTTTGTCTATTTTTCGTAAAATTTAAAACATTTGCTTTTACATAAGCGAATATTTCTTCTAATGTAATTACTTTATCTTTATTCAAATCTGCTTTTCCTTTCAAACCTCTTAGGAAATAATAAGAAAATGTTCCTTGTCTTAATTTCGGATTTTCTGCCGAAACTTCATCGCTTTGTGAAGACATCATAATTACTAAATTAGTATCATTATTTGATTTTGATGTTTTCTTATTTTTTAAATTTTTACTGTAAATACTTCCGGAATGACAAGCATCAGCAATACAAATTTTATATTTGGTTTTATATCTTTTAAAAACTTTTTTTATTTCGTTATGAGATAAAAAAGAAGAATTAGAAGCATTTTGATTATACGGACAAAAAGCCCCATTTGCACCGTGTCCGGAGAAATAAAAAATTAACATATCATTTTTATTTGCTTTTTTAAAAGTTGCGTGCATCATTTTTATGATGTTTTTTTTAGTAGCAAACTCATCTATCAAAATAGAAATATTTTTTTCCGGAACACTACCACCTTTTTTACTTTGTAAGTAAGCATAAAAACGATAAGCATCATCATCACAATAACGCAAATCTAATCGATTATCTTGATAATCAGAAACACCAATAATAACAGCATATTTTTGAAAATTTTGTTTCTGTGAAAAACTCAAAAATGGAAAACAAATCACGAAAAAGAAAAAATTTATTTTTAACATATTTTTTTTAAATTTTTTTAAAATTAATAAAAATATTTTTTTAATTAAAAAAAAATATTTATTAAATTCGTCCAAAATTTTAATATTTTTTAATTTTGAAATTAAAAAAAATTTTTTTTTAATAATTTTAATAATTTTAAAAAAATTTAATATAAAAAAAATGATTTATAATAAAGATATTATAATTCAATTATTATTTAAACATCGTAATATAATAAGAAATTACGGTGCAAAACGCATAGGTTTATTTGGTTCTTATGTTCGTAAAGAACAAAAATTAAATAGTGATATTGATTTGCTTGTTGAATTCGAAAAAAATAAAAAGACATATAAAAATTTTATACGATTAAATTATTTTTTGGAAGATTTATTTAGAGTAAAAATAGATCTTATCACTTTTAAATCTTTACCAAAAAATAGAAATTTTACTAAAAATGTTAAAAACGAAATTTTATATGCCACAATTTGAAATTGATTTTCTGAGAGATATAGAAGATGAATGTTTATTTATAAAAAAAACATTTAAAAATGTTTCATTTACAGATTTTATTGAAAATGATATTTTGACGAGAGCTGTAGAACGAAGTCTGGAAATTATTGGTGAAGCAGTAAAAAATATTTCACAAGAAACAAGGAAAAAATATCCACTTGTTTTATGGAAAGAAATTGCTGGGCTTAGAGATATATTAATACATCATTATTTTGGTGTAGATTACGATATTGTTTGGGAAGTCATTCAAAATGAAATTCCTGATTTACATGAAAATATTAAAATTATCATCAATAAAACAGAAAAATAAATTATAAATATTTATATATTTATTTTGAAAATTAAAAAAAATTTTTTTCAAAATTCGTCCAAAATTTTAATATTTTTTATTTTGAAAATAAAAAAAATTTTTTTCAAATTCGTCCAAAATTTTAATATTTTTTATTTTGAAAAACTAAAAAACAAGGTTCTTAAACTTTGCCAAAGTTTTTAACTTTGGCAAAGTTTAAGAACCTTGTTTTTTTAATGTGCGGTGAAAATACCGCACAGGCGCAGATTTTTTTATTTTTTAATAATAAACTTCACAATTAGGATGTTCTTTTTTAAATTGTTTCATTTCTGAAAAAGGAATTTGAGTTTTAGCACACCTTAATTCTGTTAAATTCATCAAATTTTTGATAAGCTCTAAACTGCTGATTTGAGTATATCTACAATCTAACATTGTTAAATTTATTAAATTTTTAAGTGGTTCTAAACTGCTGATTTTTGTAACTTGACAATATAAATGTGTTAAATTCGTCAAGTTTTTGATAGGCTCTAAACTGCTGATTTTAGTACCTCCACAATATAACTCTGTTAAATTCGTCAAGTTTTTGATAGACTCTAAACTGCTGATTTTTGTAACTTGACAATATAAATGTATTAAATTCTTCAAATTTTCAACAGGCTCTAAACTACTGATTTGTGTAGAATAACAATATAATCTTTTTAAATTATTCAAATTTTCAACAGGCTCTAAACTGCTGATTTGTGTAGAATAACAATATAATCTTTTTAAATTCTTCAAATTTTCAAGAGGCTCTAAACTGATGATTTTTGTATGAGAACACCATAAAAGTTCTAAATTCATCAAGTTTTTAATAGGCTCTAAACTGCTGATTTCTGTAGAATAACAATGTATTTTTTTTAAATTTTTCAAGTTTCTGATAGGCTCTAAACTGTTGATTTTTGTATCTTGACAACATAAATCCTTTAAATTCGTAAAGTTTCTGATAGGCTCTAAACTGCTGATTTTAGTATATCCACAATATAACTCTGTTAAGTTCATCAAATTTTCGATAGGCTTTAAACTTCTAATTTTAGTACTCTCACAATATAAAACTCGTAAATTCTTTAAGTTTTTGATAGGCTCTAAAAGACTGATTTGAGTATAAGAACAATTTAATACTTTTAAATTCGTCAATTTTTTGATAGGCTCTAAAAGACTGATTTGAATATGAGAACAATATAGAATTTTTAAATTTATCAAGTTTTTAACAGGCTCTAAACTTGTTATTTTTTTATTATAAGAAATACATAAACTATCTAAATTTAAAATTTTTTGAATTTCTATATCACTTGGTTCATACTCTATATTAATTTGTTCTTTAAATTCTTTTTTCCATTCAGAACTTAAGTTATCCCACCATTTATGTTTTTTTATTAAGAGTTCTTTATTTTTATTAAAAATAAAATCATTAATAGATTGTTTTATTTCATTATTATACATTTCAAAAAACCCCATTATTATTGCTACAACAATTCCATAAATTCCAATTTTTGCTTCTCTTGACATAATTTTTTTTAATTTATTAGATACATGCATACATGTATCCACAATTATATATTTTTTATTCCAAAATAAAAATCATTTCTGTACGTCCCACACGAATTTTATCATTATTATTTAAAATAATTTGGTCGTATTTTGTCAAACGGTTATTTGCATTATTGTAAAATGTTCCGTTTGTACTTGGTTTTCCATTGTTACAACTACCGTCGTCAAGTAAAATAACATTAGTAATTTTCTTATTTTTCATATTTAAAATTACTAAACAATGTTTACGGCTAATGTATTTATCATTATTGATATTAATATCAACATTTCTACCTACAATATTTTCACCCTCTTTTAAATAAATTTTTTCATTATTTATTAAAAAATAAGCTTTATTATTATCAGAATAATTATTAAAATTATTATCAATTATTGTTTTTTCAACCTTCTTTTTAAAAGAAAATGTATATTTACATTTGATACATTTTAATTTAATTATTTGATTTTCTTTGATTTTTAAATCATCAAAACTCAAATTAGCGGAACATTTCGGACATTTAATTACCATATCATTAAATTTTAAAAATTAATTTTTTAAACAAAATTATCATAATCTCCTTCGTCGTTATCTAAATTCGCCAAATCATCTTCATAATTTTCTAAATTAACCATTTGAACATCTTCAGGAATTTCCTCAGTAACCAAATCATCGCTTGGACTTGTTTGGTCGTTATCGTTTTCTATTAATTCACCAACAAGGACATTTTCATCTTCCAATGGTTCAGCAATAATAAGTTCTTCGTTATTTTGCAAATTATGTTCTTCTAGGGTTTCGTAGGCAACGGTTGGATTATAATTTTCGTCCAACTCTTCGGCATAAAAAGTATTATAAGATTGTCCGTTCCACGAAAAAACTCCTCCGGCACCAAGCTCTTGTCTTGCATTGCTAAATGCTTCCGAAAAACTCATATTGTCTGTTACTCCGGTAGCAATGGGAGCAGTATTTATATCAAAAACATTATAAGAACTTTCTTCATGAGAAGAATTTTCGGCTATATTATCCGTAACAATTTCAATTTCTTCCGCTTGAACTTCATAAACTCCATCATTATTTAAGTCTGTTAAAGCAACACTTTCTATAACTTCGCCTTCTTCATTAACAACATTTGCTTCTAAGTAGTCATTCTAAAGTTTTTCCGTATTAAATATGCCTAAAAAATTTATGAT
>JAOZVH010000149.1 GCA_029938235.1 Bacteroidales bacterium | reverse complement strand
TTATTTTAAAGAATACAAACAAGCAAAAATATATTATGAAAAAGCAATAGAATTAGACCCAAATGATGCAGATACTTATCATAATTTAGCTGTTCTTTTAATTAGACATTTTAATGAAAATGAAAAAGCACTCAAATTATTAGAAAAAGTTAGGCAGATAGAAAAACCAAAAGCAAAATTAATAAAAGAATCTTCGGAAGATATTTATTCTAATGAAAAAGGAATTTTGCCTTATGCAATCAAACAAATTCAAATTGAGAATTTTAGAGGGATAAAAAAAACGGGCATTTCTGATATTCCCATTGATACTCAATGGATATTTTTAGCAGGTAATAATGGAGCAGGTAAAACTTCTATTATACAATCTATTTCTCTCGGATTATGGGGGCAAATTGACTCATTAGATAAACAATTTGAAAATAGCAATATTGGAATAGAATTTAAACAAAAACATGAAATCATTATTAATAATTTAAAAGACGATACAAATTTTACAAAATTTAGTCATTTTGCATCTTATGGACCTTCTCGTTTATCTATGCAATCTGCGTCTGCAGGAAATGAAGAAATAGGAGAAAGTAGTAAAACCTACAATATTTTTAATGATGACGGTATGCTTTTAAATATAGAATCAGAACTTAGTCGTTGGTATTACATGGATAAATTTAAAGAACGTTACGAAAATATTAAAAATTTATTAATTAAAATTTTAAATATTAATGATATAAAAGTAGATGAAAAAAATTATAAAAAATTATTATATCAAGAAAAAGAAGAGAATGGACAAAATAATTATGAATGGTTAGAATTTAAAAATTTAGGTTCTGGATACAGAAGTTTAATAGGAATGATTGGAGATATTTTACTTCGTTTTTATAAAATAGAAGAAAATGAAAATAAAAAACCTAAGGAAATAGAAGGTATTGTTTTAATTGATGAATTTGATTTACATCTACACCCTAAATGGCAAAAAAGATTAGTTGAAGAATTAAGTTCTAATTTTAAAAAAATACAATTTATAGTTTCTACTCACAGTATAATTCCTTTGCTTGGAGCTCCTGAAAATTCTTTTTTAATAAAAGTAAATAGAAGTTTAGAAAAAGGAATTTTTTTAGAAAGAATTAATTTAAAAATTAAAAATTTATTACCAGAAACGCTACTTACCTCCGAACTTTTTGATTTTCAAGATATTACTCATAAAGATTTAGAAGATTTTTCTGAATTGAGAACAGAGCGTACTTATAATGAAATTTTACAGAATGATGAAATTCAAGAAAAACTAAACCAAAATACAGATAATGAAGATTATCCAGATGATTTATTTGAATAATTATGATAAAAATAAAAAAAGGAAAAGCACCTGATTTTTTATTAGGAAAAACAATAAAAAATAGAATTAAAAAAGTTTTAAAAGAAAAAAACAAACATAATTTTTCTTATGATAATAAGAAAAAAGAAGTAAGAAATAAATTAAAAAAAGATTTTAAAAACAAATGTTGTTATTGTGAAAGAGATGAAGTTGGAGGTGTAGAATTACAAATAGAGCATTTTCGTCCCAAAAAAGCAGTAAAAGAATGTAAGAAAAATAAAGAAAATTTTGGGTATTATTGGCTCGCTTATGATTGGGATAATCTTCTTTTAAGTTGTTCTACTTGTAATAAAAAAAAGGGAACTTCTTTTCCAATAGAAAATGAAAAAGATAGAATTCATAAACCAGTTTTAGATGAAAAAGGAAATTTAAAAATGATAAAAAATCTTTAATTAATGAAAAAGCAATTTTATTTAACCCTGAATTAGACAATGCTTTTGAACATTTTAAATTTGAAAATGATGGGAAATTAATAAGTGAAACCTTAAAAGGACAAAAAACAATAGAAATTTTTAAATTAAATAATAATCCTCTTTTGGTGGCAAGAAATAAAATTCTCAATAATTATATAAATGATTTTAAAATGTATTTATCAAAATTTAAAGAGAAATCTATCAAAAAAGAAGCTTTAAAAGATTTTTTTAATAAAATTTTTAAAAAAATTAGAAATAGAAGAAATAGAGTAAATACGCATATATTTTTTTCATATTTTCTTTACGCAAATTTTGAATATTTTATAAAAAATAAAAAAAATATAGGAGAACAAGAAAAAAAACAAATTATCAAAGCATATAAAATATTTATAAAGAATGGAAAATTATAAAAAATCGCCAAAAATTTCAATATTTTTTAATTTGAAAATTAAAAATATTTTTTTCATAATTTGCACAAAATTTTAATGTTTTTTAATTTGAAAAATTTTTTTATTTTTGTAAAAAAATTAAAAATAATTTATGAAAATTGAAAAAATAATAATAGAAGATTATAAAATACTTAAAAATCTACAATTAGATTTTACAGATAAAGAAGGAAAGCCTTTAGATATTATTGTTTTAGCTGGTATTAATGGAACAGGAAAAACAAGTATCTTAGAATATTTAAGAAATCATTTTTTTAAAAATTCTAATACTATAAGTCATAAAGGTTCAAGAAATATAGAAATTTTTTATACAGACAATAAACATTTTCTTTTTCTTCCTAAAAACAATAAACAAAAGCAATTTAGACAGCCTATAAAAAAGCAATCTGAAAATATAATTATTGAGTTTATAGATTATTTAATTTATGAGAAAAAAATAAATCCAGATAAAGCTTATCAAAAAATAAATTATATTTTACAACATATTTTTAAGAAATTTAATTTAAAATTTCAATTTTCAGATCGTGATAGAAATAAAAATATTTGGTTCACCAATGAACAAAAAAAAAAAATACAATTAAATGAACTTTCAGATGGAGAACAAGAATTAATTGAAAAAGGTTTCACTCTTTATTTATCAAATATTAAAAATGGTCTAATTTTAATAGACGAACCAGATTCTTCTTTACATCCCATTTGGCAAAAATATTTATTAGAAATTTATAGAAATTTTGCAAAAGAAAATAATACTCAAATTATTTTGGCTACGCATTCGCCTCATATTGTAGCATCTGCCGAAGCCGAAGAAGTATTTTTACTTTATTCTAATGCTGAAACTAAAAAAATAGAAGTTTCTAATTTAGTAAAATTGGGTAAATTTTCTAAGGGTAGAGATATAAATTCTGTACTTTCTGATATTTTTGGTGTTTCTAAAAGAGATGAAAAATATAAAGAAAAAATAAATAAATTATACGATTATATAGAAGATGAAAATTTAGAAAAAGCAACAAAATTGTTAAGAGAGTTAACAAAATTGTGGGGTGAAAATGATAGAGAAATTGTAAGAGCAAATATGTATTACGAAGACTTAATGGATTAGTTATGAAATATATACAAAAAGAGAAAGCACCGTTATCTTTAAGGACATATAGAGAAACAACACCAAATGCTTCTTATAATGGATTTTCAGATAAAAAAGTTATAAGAGAAGCACTTTTAAAAGAACAAGGTCATATTTGTGCCTACTGTATGAGAAGAATTAGTTTAGATTTGAATAATTATCACAAACCTAAAATTGAAATAGAGCATTATTTATCTCAGGATAATTTTCCTAATAAGACTTTGAATTATCAAAATATGTTGGGAGTTTGTAATGGTAATTTAAGTGGAATTTCGCATTGTGATAAAAGTAAAGATAATAAAAGTTTAAAAACATTAAACCCTTTAAAATTTAAAACTTCAGAACAGTTAATTAATTATAAATTAAATGGAGAAATTGTTTCAAAGTCAAATAATTCAGATGTTGAAGAAGATATTAATATAATTTTGAATTTGAATAATGAACAATTAATTCAATATCGTAAAGATGCTTTGGACAAAGCAAAAAAAGATTTTATAAAAAGAAATCCTAAAAAACAATGGACAAAAAAAATGTTTGATAATGAAATTGAAAAATATAAATCAAAGAAAAAAGAGAAATATAAACCATTTTGTCAATATGTTATTTGGTATTTTGAATATTTAAAAAATATGTCGAAATATCAATAATTTTTTTTAAAGAACGTCCAAAATTTAGATGTCGAAACATTGGTGTTAAAAAAAAACACCAATGTTAAAAAAAATTTTTTTTTCAAAAAAATCCAAATATTTTAATGTTTTATTATTTCGAATAAATTTTCAAACTTTCTTTTGATGCTTTTTGTTCAGCTTCTTTTTTTGAACTTCCAAAACCTATTCCTAATTCTTCGTTATTAACGAATACTTTTGAAATAAATTTATTTTTTTCAAAAATATATAGCTTAGTTTCGAAAAACATTTCTTTTTTATTTTTTTGAGTCAATTCTAATAATTGACTTTTAAAATTAATATCTTTTTTTTGTATTTCGTTAAGGTCTATATATTTATCTATAATTCTTCTTATAATAAATTTTTTAGTTTTTTCATAACCTTTATCTATAAAAATTGCTCCAATTAAAGCTTCTAATGTGTTTCCATATATATTTTTTGAATCTTTGACATTTAAAAATATCATAAATTTAGAAAGATTTAATTTTTTCGCTACAAAATTAAGATTATTTCTGCTAACAATTCTCGAACGAATTTTTGTTAAAAAACCTTCTTTTTTATAAGGGAATTTTTCATATAAAAAATTAGCAACAACTGAACTCAAAATAGCATCACCAAGAAACTCTAAACGTTCATTATTTTTTGCTGAGGCGGATTTATGAAGAAATGCTAATTTATAAATTGATAATTTTTTAGGATAGAAACCAATGGTATTTTTCAAAAAAAATAAAAAGTTTCTTTCTTTTTTATAGAAAAAATACTTTATATTTTTTAATATATACATAATTTTATAAAAAAAATTTTTTCAAAAAAAAATTATTGAAATTTTTTGTTGAAAAAAATTTATATTTTTTTGAAAATAACTGAAGCATTATGTCCACCAAAACCAAAAGTATTACTTAGAGCATAATTAACTTCTCGCTCTTGATATTTATTAAATGTAAAATTTAATTTATTATCAATTTTTGGGTCATCATTAAAATGATTTATTGTTGGAGGAATAATTCCTTTATTGATTGCCAATAAACAAGCAATAGATTCCACCGCTCCGGCTGCTCCGAGCAAATGTCCCGTCATAGATTTAGTTGAACTAATGTTTAATTTATAAGCATGTTCACCAAAAACTTTTTTTATTGCTTTCATTTCTGCAATATCTCCAAGAGGAGTAGAAGTACCATGCATATTAATATAATCCATTTCTTCTTCTTTAATATTCGCTTCCTCTAATGCCGATTTCATAACATTAAAAGCACCAATTCCTTCTGGATGTGGAGCGGTCAAATGATAAGCATCAGCGGACATTCCGCCTCCAACAATTTCTGCATAAATTTTTGCACCTCTTTTAATTGCATGCTCATATTCTTCGACAATCAATGCTCCTCCACCTTCTCCCATAACAAAACCATCTCTGTTCAGATCGAAAGGGCGAGATGCAGTTTTAAAATCGTCATTTCTCGTTGAAATGGCTTTCATTGCATTAAATCCACCAATACCTGCTTCATTTATAGAAGCTTCAGAACCACCAGTAATAAAAATATCTGCTTTATTCATACGAATATAATTAAAAGCGTCTATTATTGCGTGAGTGGAAGAAGCACAAGCTGAAACAGTCGTATAATTTATTCCTCTAAAACCATATTTTATAGAAATATGTCCGGAGGCAATATCAGAAATCATCTTAGGAATAAAATATGGACTAAATCTCGGAACACTATTATTGTTTATAAAATTTCTCAATTCTGTTACAAAAGTTCCTAATCCGCCAATTCCTGAACCCCAAATAACTCCAGCTTTATCTTTATTTATAGATTCTAAATTTAATTTAGAATCTTGCATAGCTTCCTCAGTTGCAATTAATGCAAACTGAGCGAATAAATCTAATTTACGTGCTTCCTTACGGTTAAAATAATCCGTAGGATTATAATTTTTTATTTCCGCAGCATGATTTGTTTTAAACTTGGAAGCATCAAAACGAGTAATCAAATCAACACCACTAAGTCCATCTTTAAGATTTTTCCAATATTCTAAAACATTTTTACCCAAAGGGTTAATAGTTCCAATTCCAGTAATAACTACACGTCTCGATTTCATAATTTAAAATTATAAGAAAAATTCACAAATTATTTACAAATATAAAAAACAAATATCCAAAATTATAAACAAATCTTTTTTACTACTTGCTTTCTATATACTTAACTGCTCCGGCAACATCTGTAATTTTTTCGGCATCACCATCTGGAATTGCAATGTTAAATTCTTTTTCAAATTCCATAATTAGTTCTACTGTATCCAAAGAGTCGGCACCTAAATCATTAGCAAAATTTGCTTCTGGTGTAACTTCTGATTCATCAACTCCTAATTTATCTACTATTATAGCTTCTACTCTTGATGCGATATCTGACATAACTTATTATTATAAATGTTATTAAAAATAAAATGCAAATAAATAAATTTTTTTTGAAAAAAAAAAATTTATTTTATTGAAAAAAAATTTTATTAAAAAAATTGTCAATTTTTGAAAAAAATTTATTTTTATTAAATTAATTACTATTAAACGAGAATTATATTTTTTGAATTTGTTTTTATTTTTTATAATTTTTTTTAAAAACTCTGCTTATTCGCAGAATAAAGAATATTATATAAATAATATTATAGAAGAATTTTCGCAAGAAAGTGAAGACGAATTAAATATAGAAGAACTCATAGATGATTTGAATTTCTTTTATGAAAAACCTTTGAATTTAAACATCGCAAGTAGAGAAGATTTAATTAAATTTAAAATAATAAACGAATTGCAAATTTATAATTTGCGTAAATACGTTTTTGAAAATAGACAAATTTTAACAATTTATGAATTACGTTTAATAGATACTTGGAATGAAAAATTAATAAATAAAATTTTACCTTTTATAAAAACCGAAAAAATCAAAAAAGAAAATTTTAATTTGAAAGATATAATTTCTTATGGAAGACATAAAATTTTCTTAAAATCTGAGAAAACTTTAGAAGAAAAAAATGGCTATCTTAACAGTTCATATTTAGGAAACGATTTTAAATTATATACTCGTTATTCTTTTAATTTTGGAAGCAAGGTTCTTGCTGGTTTTACTGCGGAAAAAGATGCTGGAGAGGAATTTTTTAAAGGTACACAAAAACAAGGTTTTGATTTTTATTCTGCTCATTTTCAGATAAAAAATTTTCACTTTTTAAAAAATCTTGCCATAGGAGATTATAGTTTAGAATTTGGACAAGGTTTAAATTTATGGACGGGATATTCTATGGGAAAATCTGATTTTAATGTTTTAAATGTAAAAAAATATCCAAGAAAAATCAAAAAATATTCTTCTGTGAACGAAAATAAATTTATGCGTGGAATTGCTTTGAATTTTGAAGTTAAAAATTTTGAAATTTCTGGCTTTTTTTCTCGGAAAAAAATAGATGCAAATATTTTAAAAACAAATGAAGAAAATGATGAAATTACCATTTCATCTTATTTAAATACAGGTTTTCACAGAACAAAAAATGAAATTGAAGATAAAAATTCAATTAATGAGACTTTATTTGGAACGAATATTTCTTACAAAAAAGAAAAAATACAAACGTCTATAAGTTTTTCAAAATATTTTTTTGATGCAAATTTAAAAAAACAAATTTATCCATATAATAAATATGAATTAAATAAAAATAATAATTCAAATTTGAGTTTAGATGCACAATATATTTTTAAAAATTCATTGACTTTTTCGGAATTTGCCATTTCAGAAAATTTTGGAAAATCTTATTTGTTTGGTTTTCTAAGTTATTTAACTAATAATGTTGCGTTTTCTTTTTTGCATAGGAATTATCAAAAAAATTATCAAAATTTATATTCTAATGCTTTCGGTGAAAATACAAAAAATGCAAACGAAAAGGCAACATATTTTGCTGTGGAAATAGAACCATTTTACAGATGGAAAATTTCCGCTTATTACGATTTTTTGAAATTTAATTGGTTGAAATTCAATGCTAATTCGCCGAATTTTGCAAATATTTATTTTGTAAAAATAAATTATAATGCAAGCAGAAATTTTAAAATTTATTTGCATTTTAAGGAAAAAATAAATTTTGAAAATTTAATATTAGAAGATGAAAATACGAAAAAAATTTTTGAAAAAAGATTAAAAAAAATTCGTATTAATTCAGAATATTTTTTTGAAATTGGAAAATTGAATTTAATTTTAAAAAATAGAGTGGAATTTTCTAAGTATAAATTTTTTGAAAATAATGAAAATGGATATTTAACTTATCAAGATATTAATTTAAAATTCAAGGATTTACCTTTTTCTTTAAAATTTCGCTATGCAATTTTTGATACCGAAAGTTATAATTCTAGAATTTATGCTTATGAAAATGAAATATTATATAATTTTTTCATACCTGCTTTTTATAAAAAAGGAAGACGAATTTATTTGATTTTAAAATCAAAATTACATAAAAATTTTACATTCGAAATAAAATATGGGCAAACTTTTTATGAAAATAAAAATTCAATAGGAAGTTCATCAGA
>JAOZVH010000018.1:17088-26956 GCA_029938235.1 Bacteroidales bacterium | reverse complement strand
TATTATTCATAATATAAATTTAAAAATTAAAATATTAAAAGTAAATTTTTTTTTTAATTTTAAAATCATAAAAAAATTGGCGATTTTTTGAAAAATTTTTTTTAATTGAAATTAAAAAATATTAAAATTTTGGACGATTTTTGAAAAAAATTTTTTTTTAATTGAAAATAAAAAATATTAAAATTTCGGACAATTTTTGAAAAAAATTTTTTTAATTTCAAATAAAAAATATTAAAATTTTGGACGATTTTTGAAAAAAATTTTTTTAATTTCAAATAAAAAATATTAAAATTTTGGACGATTTTTGAAAAAAAATTTTTTTTAATTGAAATTAAAAAATATTAAAATTTTGGACGATTTTTGAAAAAATTTTTTTTAACATTGGAGTTTTTTTTTGATGTAGAAACATTGGTTTTAAAAAAAACTCCAATTTGTTTTTTTAAAATGTTAAAATTTTGGGCGTTTTTTGAATAAATATTTTTTTTATTTTAAAAATATTTTTTTTTTATAAAAAATAAAATTATCTTTGCAAAAAATAATTTTGAATTTTTTTTATAAATTATGATAAATCAATATGAAACTGTTTTCATTATTAATCCCGTTTTGTCTGAAACGCAGATGAAGGAAACAGTTAGTAAATTTAGGGTTTTTATTAGTGATAATGGAGGCGAAATTATCCACGAAGAGAATTGGGGTTTAAAAAAATTAGCATATCCTATTCAGAGGAAAAAAACTGGATTTTATTTTTTAATAGAATTCAAATCTGAAGGCGAACTAATTAATAAATTAGAAATTCAATATCTTCGAGAAGAAAAAATCATGAGATTTTTAACTTTTCGTATGGATAAGCACGCTATTAAATATAGCGAGAAAAAGAGAAGACTTGCACTGGAAAAACAAACAGAAGATAAAAAAGAATCTTAAATAAAAAAATTATGGCACAATCGAAATCAGAAATTAGGTATTTAACTCCTCCAACAGTAGAGGTAAAAAAGAAAAAATACTGTCGTTTTAAGAAGAGTAAAATTAAATACGTCGATTATAAAGATCCTGTATTTTTAAAGAAATTATTAAACGAACAAGGGAAAATTCTTCCTCGTCGATTGACTGGAACATCTTTGAAATTTCAAAGAAAAGTTTCTAAGGCAGTTAAACGTGCAAGACATTTAGCTTTACTTCCTTATCTAACAGATTTAATGAAATAATTTAAAATTTAAAAATAAAAAATAATGGAAGTTATATTATTAGAAGATATTTTTAATTTAGGTGAAAAAAATGACATCGTAATTGTAAAAAACGGTTATGGAAGGAATTTTTTAATTCCACAAAAAAAAGCAATCTTAGCAATTCCATCAGAGAAAAAAGTTGTTTTGGAAGCAAAAAAGCAACGTCTTTTTAGAGAAGAAAAAATTAAAGATAAAGCTATGGGAATTGCCGATCGTTTGAAAAGTTTCAAAATTAAAATTGGTGCTAAAACAAGCAGCACGGGTAAAATTTTTGGTTCTGTAAACACAATTCAAATTGCAGATGTTATCGCAAGAAAAGGTTTTGAAATAGATAGGAAAAAAATCAAAATCAAAGATGAAGATAATATTAAATCTGTTGGAAAATACACAGCAGAAATAAAACTTCATAAAGAAGTTATTGTGGAGCTAGATTTTGAAGTGGTTTCTGAATAAAAATTAAAAAAACTCTTAATAAAATTAAGGGTTTTTTTTTAATAAAAAAAATTATGATTTTTCTAAAAAAATTTTATTTATGTTTTATAATAATTTTATTATTATTTTCATCTTGCTATAAAAATAAACATAAATATATCAGTAATTTAACACCTTTATATGACAGCGTAAATCAAGAAAATAAACATTTTAATAAAGGGATTAGTTATAAAATTAATGAAGATGATAGACTTTATATAAAAATTTTTACTATGGATAAAGATGCTTCTAAGTTTTTTAACAACGAAAATAATTCACAAAATGCAAATATGAATGCACAAAATTTAATGTTTACTGGTTATACTGTTGATAAATTTGGATATGTTGATCTGCCGATTTTAAAAAAAATAAAAGTAATAAATTTAAATATGGAAGAAACACAATTACTTATACAAAGTAAAGCAAATGAATATTTAAAGGATGCTACCGTTATAGTAAAATTACTAAGTTTTCAAGTGTTTTTTATAGGAGAAATAAACAGAACTGTAACAACTTATGACACAAAATTAAACATTTTTGATGCTATTAGTTTAGCTGGAGGCATACCTTATTCTGCCGATAAAGAAAATGTTATCATTATACGTTCCACAAAAAATGGACGAGAAACTTTCAAAATAAATTTAACAAAAAAAAGTTTATTAGCATCACCGTCATTTTTTTTACAACCTAATGACATTATTCATGTTGCACCGCATAATTCAAAAATTTTTCAAGTTGGAGTTTCAGAATATTTATTGTATATTACGACAATAACATCTGTAATAACATCCTTAATTTTAGTTTTAAGTTTTTTAAAATAATTATTTTTCATCTAAAATTTTATCTATGTTGGCATTTTTTTTAATTAAAATATTTACAAAATGTCTCTCAAAATCTTTATTCGGTGAAGGAGCAGGCGACATCAAAAGTGTTCCATCTGTATCTATTAAATAATAAGTTGGATATGTTCTAATGTTATATGTTTTTAAAATGTCAATTTGATTTTTATAATCTACAAGCGTCCATTTGAATTCTTCGTCTGCGATAAGTTCTGTCATTTTTTCAAAATTATCATCTGCAACTATTGTAACAACTTCTAAAAATTGCCAATATTTTTTTTGTAATTTCTGTAATAATCTAAAATCTTGTCTGCACGTATAACTCCAAGAAGTGGCGAAATTTAAATAAACAAATTTTCCTTTGAATTGAGATAATGTTATAGGATAGCCATCTCTATCTAATAATTCGAAATCTGGTGCTTTATAATTTTCCATTAAAACGGTCGTTTTTTTTAGAATATTATTTGCAATTTCTAAGTTTTTTTCGTTCTCTGTTTCTTCTTTGAAATCATTTAAAATAGAAATCAATGCACTTTTGTTATATCTTTTATCATAAAAAGCATCGTGCAAAGATTTTAAAATAATTAGTTCTCTTAAATTTGAGTTTTTTACAAGATGTTTTTTTTTATAAAAAATTTTATTTATTCCATAATAATTTCCACTTTGAATGGCATAGTTCAATCTGTAACCGTCTGTCGTTTTTGAAAAAAATGTAAAATAATTGGTATATATTTGTAAAAATAAATTCGTGTAAGCATTGTTATTAAAAAGAATTTCAGAATTTGAAAAATACTTTTTTGTAATAAAATCAGTATTATTTTCATGCAATAAATTTCTCAGAAATGCAAATTTAAATTTTTTGTAATCTATAAAAAATTTTTTTGAAGATTTATATTTTCTATCTAAAACTTCTATACTTTCCTCCATTGCATTTTTGTCATTATTTACTACATCAGCAAAATGATTTTTCAAATATTCGTCATATTCGAAATCAAATTCATTGATTAAATAATTCAAAGATTTTTGACTTGCATTTTTAATTCCTAAATAAAGTTCATTTGGTTTAAAAAATGGATTAAATTTTTCTTTCTCTGTTATTTTTGAGAATTTTGGAAAAATTATTTTATATTCAGAATTTGGCTCTAATAAAATATAAAATTTATTTCTTTCAGAAGGAATATAAACAAGAGTTATATCAGATAAATTCAAAGTGTCTGTAAAAAAACCCAAACTATCAAAAGTAAAAGAGCTTAAAATTGTATCTGTATGAGTGATGAAATCTTTGCTTTTATGAATAAAAAGCGTTTTTCCTTTGTACGTTTTTGCATTTCCTTTAATAATTACTTCTTGTGAATAAGTAAAACTAAAAAAAAAATATACAAAAATATTAAATAAAATTATTTTTATTTTCATTTAAAAAAATTTAAATGCAAATTAAAAAATTTTTTTTTCAAAAAAACACAAATTTTTTAAATAAATTATAATCTCAAATAATGCAAAAAATTTTTTTTCAAAAAAATAATATTTTTGCATTATTATTGTTTTATAATTTTAAAAAAAAAAATATTATCAAAATAAAAATTTAAAAAAAATGTTTTTAATGTAAAAAATAAATTTGTATGAAAAAAATAAAAATTACGAACATAATATTATTAATTTTCTTTTTATCTAATTCTTTGTTTTCTCAGAGAAATCTTACCAGAGATACTAAGGAATGGAGGAAATATAGGTTTGAAGTTATTTTTGGTGCAGGTTTTTCAAGTTACGATGGCGATGTAGGAGGTGGAATAGATGATGCGTTAGAACATTTAAGTGTTGGAAATTGGCAGGCTTCTTTAGTCATGCCAGCAGTTCAAGTTGGTTTTCGTTACAAAATATATAGGTGGATGGCAGTAAGTACAAATTTTGCTTTTACATATATAAAAGGTGATGACTCCAAATCTAATGACAGAAGAAAATTTATTCGTAATTTGAGTTTTCGTACACCAATAACAGAACTTTCTACACAAATAGAATTTTCTATTATAAAAGAAAAATTTTCTAGTATGTCGAAAGTTAACCGTTTTCGAACTTTCGAATTTAGAAATATAAATACATATCTTTTCATTGGAATAGGTGGGTTTATGTTTAATCCTCAGGCAAAATTGAGAAACAAAGATACTAATGATTTAGAATTATTTGAGTTACAAAAAATGGGTACTGAAGGACAAGGAATAGGAAATAACCCATCACTTTATAGCTTAATTGGAATTTCTATGCCATTAGGGATAGGTTTTAAAGGAATTATATCAGAACGATTCTCTGTTGGAATAGATTTTGGTTATAGATTTACAAGTACTGATTATCTGGACGACGCAAGTAATATGTATTTTGATAATGTTTTAATATCTGAAACTTATGGAGAAAATGCGGCAAGACTAGCTGACAGACATTTAAATGAGGATGGTTTGCCCAGTGCAACTAAATATCCAAGAAAGACTTTAATTAGAGGCGATCCTGACAATAATGATTCTTATATGTTTTTAACTTTTAGTGTAATCTACAGACTAAGAAATGATAGAACAGGATGGCTTTTTTAAAAAAAATTATGAAAAAAATAAGAAATATAGTAACTATCGTTTTGGTAATATTACCATTTTTTATATATTCTCAGCGTGCAAATAAACAATGGAAAGATTTCAAATATGAGTTAATAGTTGGTGGTGGTGGTTCTACATATATGGGAGATATTGGAGGTGGTGCAGGAGATGCATTACATTATTTTGGTGCTGGTGATTTGGATCTTTCTTTGATCAGACCTTTGGCTTATTTTGGTATTCGTTTAAAACTATTAGAACGTTTATCAACAAAATTTAATTTTGCTTTTACATATTTACGTGGTGATGATGCTAAAGCACAAGATAAAGGTAGATTTAATAGAAATTTAAGTTTTCGCACTCCACTTTTTGAGTCGTCTGTACAATTAGAATTTTCAATAACTAAGGATAATTTAAAAAAAGGAAAATCTTCAAATAGAAGGAGAGGAAAAATTGTAAATATAAATACATATATTTTTGTTGGAATAGGTGGTTTTTATTTTAATCCAGAAGCACAACTAAGAAATACAAAAACTAATCTTTTAGAATGGCATAATTTACAACCACTGGGAACAGAAGGACAAGGAATAGGTGATAATCCAGCACAATATAGTTTGTTTCAGATTTGCTATCCTGTTGGATTAGGTTTTAAAATTCCAGTTGCAGAAACTTCTGCCATAGAAATGGAATTTGGTTTTAGATTTACAACTACAGACTATCTGGACGACGCAAGTAATATGTATTATGATAATAACGAAATAAAACTTGCTTATGGAGAAGTTGCAGCTGCGCTTGCAGATAGACATTTTGACGTAAACGGAAACCCAACTGATAATAAATATAATAGTGGGGCTTCTATTAGAGGAAATCCAGATTATAATGACGGTTACTTTTTTATAACAATTTCTTATGTTCACAGAATAGCGACTAACAGTAGAACATCAAGACCTGTGAGAAAACCACTATGGAAAGGAAGAGGAAATAGAAAATGGCAAGGTAAAAAATAAAAAAACTTAAATTATTATGATTTTTTTAAAAAAAATATTATTTATTTTAATATTGTTTAATTCATTAATTATATATTCTCAACCATATTCAAGTTCAAGCTGGAGTTTATATAGACATGAATTAGTTTTTGGAAGTGGAATTTCTTCTTACTCCGGAGACCTTGGAAACAGTATTGAAGTTGGACTTGCTATGCCTTTGATTCATATTGGTTTTCGTTCTAAACTTGTAGAAAGAATTGCTGTAAAATTTAATGGAAATTTCACATATTTAATAGGCGACGACGCTAAATTTAATAATCTTAGAAATTTAAGTTTTCGTTCTTCTTTGATAGAGATTTCAGCACAATTAGAATTCTCTTTAATAAAAGATAAATTGAAAAAAATGTCAGCTTTTGAAGCAAGGCAGAGTTTTATTAATAATTTTAATTTATATTTATTTGTAGGGATAGGGGGTTTTCGTTTTAATCCCCAAGCAAAAATAGAAAACGAAAAAGGAGATGAAACTTGGTTCGATTTACAACCACTGGGAACAGAAGGACAAGGAATAGGAAGAAATCCTGATAAATATGATCTAATGGAATTTTGTTTTCCATTTGGAATAGGTATAAAAACTTCATTAACACAGACTATTGCTTTTCAAATTGATTTTGGTTTTAGATATACAACAACTGATTATTTAGATGATATTAGTGATATGTATTTTGATAATGGAAAAATAGAACGTTCATATGGAAAAATTGCTGCGAATTTAGCCGACAGACATATAGATGAAAATGGTGAATTAAGTGAAGAAAAATATTTAAGTATGACAAAAAGAGGTGGATATGAAAATAATGATAATTATTTCTTTATAAATATTTCTGCTGTTTACAGAATAAAAACGGCAAATAGAGCAGGTAGAGCTAAAAAAAGAAGAAGATTTTAAAAAAATGAAAATTTTATTTCTTGGATTTTTTTAAAAAAAATCCAAGAAATAAATTTTAATCATTAATTATTATTCTCAAACCGTCAAAAGCAAGAAAAACATTTTCAGGTAATTCTTTGCTAACTTCATCATAAAAACCCATTGCGTGACTTATATGTGTTAAGTAAGCTCTTTCTGGTTTTATATATTTTATTAATCTTAAAGCTTCATTTAAGTTAAAATGAGAGATATGTTTTTCTTTTCGTAAAGCATTTATTACAAGTATTTTTGTTCCTTTTATTTTATCTCTTTCTTGTTGTGAAATAAAATTAACATCTGTAATGTAGGTGAAATTTTTTATACGAAAAGCAAAAACTGGAAGTTTAAAATGAGATGCTCTTATTGGTAAAATTCTCGTACCATTTATGAAAAAAGATTTATTTTCTAATAGGTGAAAATCTAATTTTGGAACACCCGGATAATTTTTATTTTCAAAAGCATAAATAAATTCATTTTTTAAAGATTTTTGAACTCGCTCCTCTGCATAAATGTCCATAGCTTTTTTTTGCGAAAAATTAAAAGCTCTGACATCATCTAAACCTGACGTATGATCTTTATGTTCATGAGTATATAAAATTGCGTCTAATTTTATTTTATTTTCTCTTAAAATTTGCTGTCTAAAATCTGGTGTTGTATCAATAACAAAATTATTCCCATCTACCTCTATAAAAACAGAACTCCTTAGACGTTTATCTTTTTTATTTTTAGACAAGCATACTTCACAAGAACAAGCAATAACAGGAACACCTTGTGAAGTTCCAGTACCAAGAAATGTAATTTGCATAATTTTTTTTATAAATTATAAATTCTATCATCTCTTCTTGTAAAGCGTTCACTTCTTGAAAAGAAAAAATCACATTCTTTGATAGCATTTTTATCGCTATCAGAACCATGTACAGCATTTTTTTCTATAGATTCCGCAAACATTTTTCTGATGGTTCCTTCAGTTGCTTTTTCTGGATCTGTTGCTCCAATTAATTTTCTGTAATCTTCAACTGCATTTTCTTTTTCCAAAATAGCAACTATTATTGCTCCGGAAGTCATAAAATCAATAAGGCTTCTAAAAAACGGTCTTTCTCTATGAATTTCATAAAAATCAACTGCTTGCAATTTCCTTAATTGAATCATTTTCATTGCAATTATCTTGAAGCTAGCATCATTTATCATCTTTAAAATTGGACCTATAAATTCATTATTTACTGCTCCAGGCTTAATCATTGTAAAAGTTATATTTCCTTTTTCCATAGATAAAATTTTTATAATTTTTTGTAAAAGTAATTAAAATTAAATAAAAAAATTTTTTTAAATTAATTATCAATAATTAAACCAATTTCGTCTATTAATATAAGAGACTCGTCTTCCATTATATGTTCAATTTGAAATTTATAAATTCCTTTTTCTGAGAAAATTACATTTTTCTCCATAAGGAAAATTAAATCACAATAATCTCCTGCAATATCTCCTTTAAAATTTCCATTTTTATCTCTTATTTCTACATTATATTTTTTTGAAATTTCATTTCCTAATGGCGAAATTCGTGTTAATTTTATATTCAAATTTCTAAATAAATAACCATAAATATATCTTATATCTAATTTGATATTATAATTTATTGTATCCTTTTCACATAAAACTTCGAAAGATAAAATGTCTTTTTTATGCCATTTCATTTCTGGAAAACTTTTGCTATTTTCATAGATTCTTTCCGGATGACAAGATACTAAACTTAGGACAGTCAAAAAAAAAATCAGTAGGAACAAATAAATTTTTACATTTTTATATTGTTCATTATTTTTGACAGAATAACTAAAATAAATGCCCAATGGCTCATTTGATACTTTATAAATTTTTTTCAAATTTTCAATTTTTAAATTATTGCAAAATTAGAAAAAATAATTTTTAAAATTCAAATTTTTTCAAATATTTTTTGAAAAAAATATATTTTTGAAAAAATAAAATATTAGAAATTAAATTTTTTTATGAAAATTTTAATTGTTGATAATTTTGATTCTTTTACTTATAATCTTGTTCATTATGTAAAAGAATTTTCGAGAAATGTAAAAGTTTTACGTAATAATGAAATATCTTTAAAAAATGCTTGTAATTTTGATAAAATAATTTTATCTCCGGGGACAGGTTTACCATTTCATTTTCCTATTTTGAAAAAAATTATAAAAAAGTTCTACAAGGAAAAACCTATATTAGGAGTTTGTCTTGGTCATCAAGCTATTGCAGAAAGTTTTGATTGTCATTTATTTAATTTAAATAAAGTTTCTCATGGTTTACAAAGGAAAACTATAATTTTAGATAAAAAAGATAAATTATTTAATAATGTTCCGGATATTTTTTTATCAGCTCGTTATCATTCTTGGGCGGTTTCTAAGAAAAATTTTTCTAAAAATTTAAAAATTACTGCGGTAGATGAAAAAGGTATAGTTATGGCTATTTCGCATAAAAAATACAATTTAAAAGGTGTACAATTTCATCCGGAATCAATAATGACAATTGATGGAAAAAAAATAATAAAAAATTTTTTATTAGAAATATAGAAATAATAATAATAAAAAATTTTTTTATTTTGAAATTAAAAAAGGTTGAAATTTTGGACGATTTTATTAAAAAAATTTATTTTTAATAAAATATTAAAATTTTGACGGTTTTTGGAAAAAATTTTATTAAAAATAAATCTTAAAATTTCATCGTTTTTTGGAAAAATTTTTATTAAAAATAAAATCTTAAAATTTCATCGTTTTTTGGAAAAATTTTTATTAAAAATAAAATCTTA
>JAOZVH010000018.1:10183-16988 GCA_029938235.1 Bacteroidales bacterium | reverse complement strand
AAAATTTCATCGTTTTTTGGAAAAATTTTTATTAAAAATAAAATCTTAAAATTTCGTCGTTTTTGGAAAAAATTTTTTTAAAAAATAAAATCTTAAAATTTCATCGTTTTTTGGAAAAAATTTTTTTTAAATAAAATCTTAAAATTTTATCGTTTTTTGGAAAAACTTTTATTAAAAATAAAATCTTAAAATTTCGTCGTTTTTTGAAAAAAAATTTTTTTAATTATAAAATCATTGAAAATTTGACGTTTTTTTGAAAAAAATTTTTTTTTAATTTTGGGAATTAATTTTATAAAATTTGAAAAAATTATTTACATTTTCATTTATTTTTGTTTTTGCATTTTTTAAATTAAATGCACAAGAAATTTATATAAAATCAAAAGATCAACCTCTGAGTGAAATTTTTATTGAATTACAAAACAATTACGCTATTCAGTTTTCTTTTGATAATAAATTAATTTCTGATTGTATAATTTCTAAAACAAAAACTTATAATTCTCCGGAAAAAGCCATTTCAGATTTAATAAAAAATTGCAATTTAGATTACGAAATTGTTAATAATATTTTTGTTATTTATAAAAAACAAAAAATTAAAAATATCAAAAAACCAAAATATTATTATTTTTCTTGTTATATTTTGGATAAAAAAAATAAAGAATCTTTACCTTTTTCTAATGTTCAATTTAATTCAAATGTCCTTACTGCTGATTTAAATGGTCATTTTTTATTCAAAACAAAAGACAGCATTGTAAATTTAAAAGTTTCTCACATTGGTTATTATTTACTGGATACCATTCTTAATTTTGGGAAAAATCAAAATTTAAAACTTAATCCTGCTGTTCATAATTTACAAGAATTTAAAATTATTTCTGATAAAAAAAAGATAGTAAATTATAATTTATTTTTCAAGCGTTCTGGTTTCATAAAAATAAACCATAATTTACATAATTTTTTGCCCGGAAATAGTAATAATACCATTTTCAATATTTTACGTTTGCAAGCTGGAATTTTGGCAAGTGGAGAGTTAAATAATGATTTTATAATTTGGGGATCCTACAAAGGACAAACATTAGTTTTATTCGACGGAATAACTTTATTTAGTTTTAGTAATTTTGACGATAATATTGGAGCAATTAATCCTCTTATCATCAAAGATTTAGAAGTTAAAAAAGGGGGTTATAATGTAGATTTTGGAAACAGAGTTGGAGGAATTATAAATATTACGTCAAAAACAGGAAATTCAGATAATTTATCCGGAGAGCTAAACATTAATAATGAGACAATTAATGGAATTTTAAACATTCCAATTGCGAAAAAATATGCTTTGCAAACTTCTTTTAGAAAAACATTTTATAATATTTTTGATGATAAAAAAATTTATCAAAATGAAAATAATTATTATGTTCCAGATTATAAATATCAAGATATTAATATTAAAATATCAAATAAAAGCACAGAGAATTCTAATTTTTACATAAGTTTATTTGCAAGTAATGATAAATTTTCTTTTGATAAAAAAAAATATCACGATAGGTATTCAAAATTTCATTACACAGAAAAAACACAATTTGGTGCTTCTTTATTTTACAATAAAAAATGGAATTTAATAGGAAAAACAAGTGCAAGAATTAGTTATTCTAATTTAGAAAATCACAATGGCGACAGTTTAATATTTTTAACCGAAGAAAATAATTATTATCCTAATTTATTAGAAAAAAATGAAATTGAAAACGGAATTTTAAATTTTTCTATTAATGTAAAGCATTATTTTCCAAATAAAAATCGTCATCGTTTTTCTTGCGGAACAGAAATTATTTATAACAGTTCTTTTTTTGAAAAAAATGATTTTGATGCTAATTTTATTAATAGTAATGAAAATTTGTTTAGGACAAATTATTTCATTAAAGATGAAATAAATATCAATAAAAAATTTTTTATTTCTCCCGGTTTACGTTTAGATCTTTTAAATGAAACAAATAAATTTTATATTCAGCCGAGAATTAATGGTTTTTTTAACATTTCAAAAAATACAAAAATTAATTTTGCATTTGGAGTTTATAATCAATTTATAAAAGAAAATGCAATAATAAATAATTTAGATAATTATTTATATTATTGGAATATTTGCGACGATAAATTAATTTCTGTACTAAATTCTTTTCATTCTGTTTTGGGTTTTTCTTATGAAAAAGAATATTTCAATTTTAAAACGGAAGCTTTTTATAAAAAAATAAATGGTTTAAATAATATTCTTTCAGATAGAAATAGAAAATTTTTATCTGTAATAGAAGGAAAAAGTAGAACTTATGGAATAGATTTTTATATTAAAAATACATTTAAAAAACACGAATTTTTTATAACTTATAATCTGAGTAAAACAGAAGAATATTTCCCAAATTTTTCCACAGAAGAATTTCAAAAGGCACCGCAAGACCAAAGACACGAAATAAAAATTGCTAATATTTTAAATTTTTATCCATTTTTTATTTCTTCAAATTATGTTTATGGCTCCGGTTTAAGAAGTTCTATTTTTTTTACAGAAGAAAGAAAAATTATTCCTTACAGTAGATTAGACATTGCATTTTTATATCTTTTAAATTTAAAATTTTGTAAAATAAAAACAGGTTTATCTTTAATAAATATTCTTGATGCAGAAAATGTTAATTACAGTAGTTTTTCACATTTACCAGAAGACAAAACAATTTATTCTAGGGCAATAGAATTTACACCGACAATTTTTTTAAATTTAAAATTTAAATAAAAAATTATTGCTTTTTTTGAAAAAATTTATTTTAATAAAATATGTTGGTTTTTAAATTTGGCGGTGCATCAATAAAAAATGCAAATTCTATAAAAAATATTTTAGGAATAATTAAAAATTATAAAAAAGATAATTTGTTAATAATTATTTCTGCAATGGACAAAACTACAAATAATTTAGAAAAATTATTAGAAAATTATTTCTATAAAAAAAATTATAAAGAAAAATTTAATGAAATTAAAAAATTTCATTTTGACATTATTGAGCAATTGCAAATAAATAATAAAAATATTTTTTTAGAAATAAATGAAATTTTTTTACTTTTAGAGGAAAATTTGAAAACTTTACCAACAAAAAATTATGATTTTGAATATGATAAAATTGTTTCTTTTGGGGAAATTTTATCTACAAAAATTATTAGCATTTATTTGAATTTCAGAAACTTAAAGAACAAATGGATAGATGTAAGGGAAATTTTAAAAACAGATAATTCCTATAGGAGTGCAAAAGTAAATTGGAGTTTATCAAAAAAATTAATTAAAAAAAAGGTCGTTTTTGAAAAAAATTTTTTTTTTATAACACAAGGTTTTATTTCGTCTTCTGTGGATAATTTTACGACAACTCTTGGCAGAGAAGGTTCTGATTTTACTGCGTCTATTTTTGCATCCATTTTGAAATCTGAGAAAGTTGTTGTGTGGAAAGATGTAAAAGGAATTTTAAACGCTGACCCAAATTATTTTAAAAACACAAAAAAAATAGATTTTGTATCTTACAAAGAGGCAATAGAAATGGCTTTTTTCGGTGCGAAAATTATACACCCAAAAACAATAAAACCATTAGAAAATAAAAAAATTCCATTATTTGTAAAATGTTTTTTCGCTCCGGAGGAAAAAGGAAGTGTAATAACAGATTTAAAAACTTCAAAAATTAATGTTCCAATTTTCATTTTGAAAAAAAATCAAATTTTGATTTCAATATCTCCAAAAGATTTTTCTTTTATGGATGAAAAAAATATCTCAAAAATATTTTCAATTTTTTTTCATATGAAAATAAAAATTAATTTAATGCAAAATTCTGCAATAAGTTTTTCTGTTTGTATAGACGACCCAAAAGAGAAATTACAAAAATTATTAGAAATTTTACAAAAAAATTTTTTTTTATTTTTCAATAAAAATCTTGAATTATTGACGATAATTAATTATGTGGAGATTGAAATAAAAAAAATAATTCTAAATAAAAAAGTTTTTTTAGAGCAAAAAAGCAGAAAAACAGTGAGATTTATAATAAAATAACAATTTACAATTTTTTGTAAATTGTTATTTAAATTTTTAAATTATTTATTTAGAAGTTCTTCTAATTCTTTTTCGAAAAAGAATTTTTCATCATTAAAAGCTGGTTTTAAATAATTTAACCATACTGCTTTTGCATCTAATTTTGCAAAAAATGGTTTTCCAACCCAGTTTTTATTTCTTCCTTGTATAAAACTTAAAACAAAAACTTTTTCTCCATTAACTTCAGTAATTCCAAGAATTTGAACTTTACCAGCTTTTGCTGACATACTTGGACCTCTTACAGTTCTACAAATTCCACTTAAATTAGAATATGCTTCTTTATAAATTTTATATGCCTTTTCCAATGAAACTTTGAAATAATTTTGTGCACCTGTATCTCTGGCAATGAAAAAATAGTAAGGAATTAAACCTAAGTTTACTTGTTTACACCACATTTTTTTCCATACTTCAGGGTCAGAATTTATATTATTTAAAACTGGTGATTGTGTTCTAATTTGTGCACCTGTTTTCAAAATCAATTTTATAGCTTTTTTTAAAGCATCGGTTTCTAATTCTCTATAATGATTAAAATGAGCCATAATAGACAAATTTAAACCTGCATCATTAATTCTTTGAAAAATTTCTAAAATTTCATTAGAATCTTTATCTGTCAAATAACGATAGGGCCAGAAAGCAAGAGATTTTGTTCCTATTCGTATAGTTTTTAAATTTTCAATTTTTGCATCTAAAATTGTGTTTATGTATTTACCTAAAATTTTTGCATTCATTACCATAGGATCGCCGCCTGTAAATAAAACATCTGTAACATTTGGCTTGCTTTTCAAATATTTTACTAATAAATCAGCTTGTTTCATAGCAAATTTATATTCGTCCATGCCAGTAAATTGAGGCCAACGAAAACAAAAAGAACAATAAGCGTGGCAACTTTGTCCTTGTGTTGGAAAAAATAAAACCGTTTCTTCGTATTTATGTTGCATTCCAATGAGACGCTCATTTTCTAAAATTGGAACATTGTGTTCTAATTGTCCGTTTGGGTGAGGATTTAATTCTAAACGAATTTCATTAGCTACTTTTGCTATCTCTTTTTTTCTTAAACCTGAGCGCAAAGCTTTTGCCATTTTTTCATAACTTTTTTCTTTTAACATTCCTTTTTGTGGAAAAGTTAAAATAAAAATTGGGTCATTTTCTAAATTATCCCAATCTATCAATTCATCAACAACATAGCTATTGGATTTAAATGGTAAAACATTTCCAACAACCTCCATATCAAAAATCTGCTCATCAGATAATTTTTTTACTTGTGGAATATTTTTAAAATTCCCAAGATTATAAATTTTATACTTCATTAAAAATTTTATTTTTTTAAAAAAACATTACAAATGTAAAAAATTTATTCATTTTTTTAAAAAAATGAATTCTTTATGGAATTAAAAATTTCTTTTAAGATTTTTTCTTCATTTTCCCAGTTTAATATTTTAGAAGCATCTAAGGAATTTTTTTTCCATATTTCTAACTTTTTTTTATTATTTAACATAAAATTTATTTTTTCAGCAATATGTTTTACTTCGTGATTTTCTATGGTTATTCCAACTTTATAAGTTTTTACAATTTTATAAATTTCCGGAAGTTTAGAACTTAAAACAGGAACTCCAGCCTTTTGATAATCAAATAATTTATTTGGAAGAGCAAAATAATAATTCATACCAATATTTTTTTCTATTGAAATTCCTATTTTTGCAATTTTTGTAAAATGATGTAATTGCTCAAAATTTAATATTCCCGTAAAAAAAACCTTGTCTTTTAAAAAAGAATTATCCCTTAATTTTATCAAATATTCATAAATAGTTCCTTTTCCAATTATTAACAAAATAGAATTATCAATATATTTCATCGCTTTAATAGCCTCTTCCAAACCTCTTCCTATGTTTATTGAACCTTGATAAATAATAATATTCCTATTTTTTGAAAATTCTTTTATCTCTGATATTTTATTTTTTGTATCTTGCGAAATTTCATTATTAAGATTTTTAATGGGTAAATTCCTAATAACTTTCATATTAATATTATATTTTTTTTTATATTCGTTTGCAATTGATTCACAAACAGTGTAAGAATTTTTTATCCGAGGCAAAATGAGTTTTTCTATAAAAAGCCAAGTTTTTCTAACAAATTTTCTATTGAAAACTTCTGGTAATTCTGTAAAATATTCATGACTATCATAAACAATTTTTTTATTTTTTATTCTGGAAACAAGGAAATTTGCAAGTAAAGTATCTAAATCATTTGCAAGTAAAATATCTGTTTTTTGAAACATTAAATAAAAAAATAATCTTAAATTATACTCTGCATAAAATAAAAATCCTTTATTGAAAAATAAAGACATTCTTTTGCAAGAATAAGGACGATTTAAAGGTAAACTTTTTTTCAAAAGTCTGCCAATTAAAAAAACTTCAAAACCCATTTTCTGAAGACTTAAAGCAATTTTATTTACTCTTTGGTCAGTTACAAGATCATTTGTTACTGAAATATGTATTTTCATAAAAAAAATTTTTTCTCAAAAATCATAATTTTTTTAATAAAAAAAAATGTATTTTTAGCTTGAAAAATATTAAAATTTTGAACGTTTTTGAAAAAAAATTTTTTTTTATTTTAAAATGTAAAAATGTAAAAATGTTGAAATTTTGGTCGTTTTTTTGAAAAAAAATTTTTTTTTTAATTATTTAAAATCATTAAAATTTGGTCGTTTTTTTGA
>JAOZVH010000018.1:0-10083 GCA_029938235.1 Bacteroidales bacterium | reverse complement strand
TTAATTATTTAAAATCATTAAAATTTGGTCGTTTTTTTGAAAAAAATTTTTTTTTAATTATTTAAAATCATTAAAATTTGGTCGTTTTTTTGAAAAAAATTTTTTTTTAATTATTTAAAATCATTAAAATTTGGTCGTTTTTTTGAAAAAAATTTTTTTCAAAAAGAAACATCAATTTTTTTGAAAAATTTATTTTTGATTATTATAGGAAGAGTTTTTTCAAAAAGAAACATCAATTTTTTGAAAAAAATCTAAAAATTATTTTGTGGAGCTGGAGGGAATCGAACCCTCGTCCAAATAAGCGACCAATTCGCTTTCTTCACGCTTATCTTTTTTTTAATTTTCTCGTAAAAATTTAAAAAAAGCAAAAATTTTTTTACGATATCCTAAAAATTTCTTTCGTATTTAAAGGAAAAATACGACATATCTCTATAAAACATGGTGCTCTTATACAAATAATTACAGAGAAAATTATCTGAAGAACATCTTGCTTCAATTTCCTAGAAATTGAAGTTAAGGAGATTTACATTGTAAATCTACGCAGCAAGAGCGTAATTGTTATTTTCGCCATTTAAAAAATTCTGAAATTAAGTTTTACGAGTTTTATTACATTGCTCGACGTGCTTACCAACCTGTAAACTTACTGTCAAATCCAAGTCAGCCCCTTTATTTTCAAAAAATTTAAGAACAATATTATTGTTAATAATAACTGCAAAGTTAAAAACTTATTTTAAATAAAAAAAATTTTTTTTATTTTTATTTTTTTTTAAATAAAAATGTAAATTTGTAATTTAATTTTAAAATTTTTTTTAAATAATTATATGAAGAATATATTATTATTATTCGGTTTTACATTTGTTTTTGCTTTTTCATCTTTTGCAAACACAAGTAATTATTACGTAAATGACGAAAATGTAGATGCATTATTTACAAATGCGACAGAAATTAGTCTGTTTTCCGTTTTCGATAAATCTGATGTAGATGGAGTGAATTTATTAAATTCAAGTGTGGAAGTTAATGAAGAAAAAAGTGCAGTTGTTGCTACTATTTTGTGTTATTTTCTTGGAGCTTTTGGTGTTCATAGATATTATTTAGGAACAACGAAAAAAATTTTTATTACTTATTTATGTACACTTGGAGGTTTAGGTTGTGTTGCTTTCATTGATTTTTGGGTACTTTTAATAGATGGTATGATAGGAGGAAATATAAATGATTACATAAATAACAATAATTTTTTAATGTGGACAGATTAAATTAATTTATTAAAAATAATTTGCAAATTTTGTAAATTGTTAAAAATAATTTTATTTAAATTTAAATAAAAAAATCAAAAATTGTAAAAATTTTTGATTTTTTTATTTAATAATTTTGAAAAAAATTTTTTCAAAAATTGCCAATTTTTTATGATTTTATTAAAAAAAATTTTTTTTCAAAAAACCGCCCAAAATTTTAATTTTTTAATTTTTTTTCATAAATAATTTCCCCATATTTTAATATGTGTTTTTTTAGTTCTTTATTTTGTAATAAATGAAAGATCAAAATATCAATAAAATAAGGTATTGGCAAAATTTCATTTAATTGGTAATTTAAAGATGCAATATTTTCAAAATGAATATTTTTCCCAAATATTGCAATATCAATATCAGAACCTTTTTTATAATTTCCCATAGCTCTTGAACCGAAAATTACAGATTTTTTAATCTCTGGAAATTTTTTCAATTGCTCTATTATTAATTTTAAACTTTTATTATATATTCCAAATTGATTATCTATTTTCATTTAAAAAGAAATTTATTAATTTTTCAATTTCTTGAAAATATTGATTTTGAATTAGGTCAATTACATCTGTAAAAATAATTTTATCATAAGTATGTGCCATCAAATTTCTCTTTTCTAAAATATCTAACCAAATTTCACCATCATCAATCATTTCAATTTGAAACGCTTGCTTAATTGTAGCTCTTGGACTCTTAACAATAAAACCATTAAATTCTAAATAATCTTTCATGGTTTTCCAAGATAATTCAAATGTATATTCAAATCTTTGAATAAGTCCTTCTTTTGAAAGATCATCTAATTCTGGAATTTTAATCCAAGCAGTTTTTAAATGTTTATAAGCTTTTTCTAAATTAACAAATCGCTGTTTCCAGCGTATTTCTTTTTTTTTCATATTATATAATTTAAAAAAATATCAAAATAAAAAATATTTAATTATAAATTAAGACCTAATTTAATGAAAATTTTATCTAACTCTTCTATGGAAAAAGGCTTATTCATAAAATTATCCATTCCAATTTTTAAACATTTTTCCTTTTCATTATCAAGAGCATTTGCTGTAACAGCAATAATTGGCGTTTTTTTATCTTTGTTTTTTTCTGAATTTCTAATGATAGATGTTGCCTTAAAACCATCCATGATTGGCATCATTAAGTCCATTAGAATTATATCATAAGTTTTCAAATTGAACATTTCCACTGCTTCTTTTCCATTTTTTGCAAGATCAATTTTATGTCCAATTTGTTTTATTTTTGTAATGATAATCATCTGATTAAAGATGTTATCTTCTGCAAGCAAAAAATTCAAAGTTTTTTTTACTTTATACATTTTTTTCATTTTTATTTTAATTTTTTAAAATTTAATCAATTTTAACCCCATTAATTTTAATTTCTTTATTATTATCATAAGTTATAGTTTTTATTAAAATTCCCTTAGAATCAAAGAAAGACCATTTTTTTTCTTTAATACCATTTTCAAAAAAATTTATTTCCTTAGTTTTTCCATTTTGGAAATAATATACATGCTTCCCTTCTGAACGTCCCCTAATAAAATTACCTTCAAATTTCAAAGTTCTATTTGTAAAATAATATTTCCAAATACCATCTTTTTTATTAGAAAAATAATTCCCTTCTTCCATTTGGTCACCAACATTATAAAACCAAAATCCATCTTTTTCTCCGTCCAGATAATTGCCTTTCACAATTATAATAAAGTCTTTTGAATATTCAACAAAAGCACCATGTTCTTTTCCCCTCAGAAAATTTTCTTCTCTAAGAATATTTCCATTTTGATAAAACCATTTCCAAACGCCATTTGTTTTGTCATTTTGATAAAGACCTTTTTCTTCTACATTTCCATTTTTGTAATAAAAAGACCACATTCCTGTTTTTTTTCCATTTTTATAAATTCCATTTCCTTTAATTTTTCCGGACGGATAAAAATTTTTCCATTCGCCATCTTCCAAACCATTATGGTTAAATTTTCCTTCAGATTTTTTATCTCCAAATTCATCAAAAACAGTAGAATTTAAAATCTCTCCATTTTTATCATAATTAGTATGTATTCCAACTGGACGACCTTTTTTATAACCACCTTTTTTTTTTACAATACCATTTTCATAAAATTCTTCTTTAATTTCAACTTTAATTTCTTTAATGTCTTCATCTCTAATTTTTTGACCATTTTTGTAGCGAATTAATTTAGTTATTTTTCCAATTTCATCAAATTCTTTATAATAACCGTGCAGTTTATCATCTATATAAGTTCGTTCTATTTTTACTTTTTCATTATCATAAAAATCCACCCAAAGTCCTTCTTTCTTTTTATTTCTTATTCTGTTAATTGCTTCTCTTTCTAAGAGATGATTTTTTTCATATTTAAAAATAGTAATTAAACGACCACTTTTTGAAAATTCTTTTGTTAAACCGTGTTTCAAATTATTTTTATAAGTTTTCATTTTTGACAAAATACCATTTTCATTATAGTAAAAAGATCTTCCATTTTTCTTGGCATTCTTAAACATTTCCTTTGATAAAATTTTATTATCATCTTGAAATAAAATTAGAAAACCATCTCTTTTTCCATTTGAATAATTAATTTTTTTCAAAGTATCTCCATTTTTTTTATAAAAAATCCATAAACCGTCCAGTTGAAATGAGCTTCTTTTTCCCTCAGATTTTAAAACTCCATCACGAAAATAATTTTTCCAATAACCCTCAGGTTTACCGTTTTTCATTTTTCCTTCGCTTGAAACATGTCCATTATCATAATAAAATTTTGTTTCGCCGTTTTCATTTATCTGAGAAAATAATAATAAATTCAAAAAAATAAATGTATTTATAAAAAAAAATTTTTTCATTTTTTGTCGTTTTTTTTAACAAAATAATATTCTATTTTAGAACTTTCAAAATTACTTAAATTAGTGTGATTTATAATTTGTTTATTTTTCAAATGTAAACCACATTCCAAACATTTAAAATAATATTTATTTATTTCTGCTCCGCAAGCGGGACACATATTTTTATTTTTAAAATATTCCATAGAATTTTTAAGATTTTCCTCTTCTAAAATTAAGAAAATTTTTTTTATCTCTCTGCTTACAAGTGAACTTATAATAATAATGTTAAGATAAAAAAATAAAAAAAAGAATATAAAAGAATATAAAAAGAAATTTCCAAAAGTAAAATTTGTAAAAAAAAATCCTATCAGAACTAAAATGACAATTAATTTTATTAAATTAATTATTTCTATTTCATAAATAATTTCTTTTTTTCTACAAAAAATTTTTATAAAATATCTTATGTAAAATAAAGATTCTCTCGTTGTAAACGATAAAATTTCATCTTTAAATTTTAAGTTTTCTACATTTTTTTTTTCAAAAATAAAATATAGATCTTCCAAAAAATCTTTATAATTTTTAAAATTTAAAATTTCAGGGTATCTAATTTTATTGGATATTTTATAAAATTGCATAAAAAAATTTTTTTACAAAAAAAAGCAAATTTTTTAAAAAATTTCTTTTTTCCAGATTGGAACTTTTTCTTTTATTAATTTCACAATTTCGTCCATTCCTTTAAACGCTTGTTTTCTGTGTCCACCTTTCAAAATCACCAACAAAGCAATTTCATTTATTTTTATGGTTCCAATTCTATGTAAAATTGTAATTTCTTTTAGGTCCGAATATTTTTGTAAAATTATATTTTTTACATTTTCAAATTCTTTTTCTGCCATAGTTTCATAAGCAGAATATTCAAGAGATTTTACAATTTTATCGTCAAATTTATCAGCTCTAACTTTTCCTAAAAAAATCACTTCACCACCAATATTTTCATTATTAGAAATTAAATTTTCAGCAATTATTTCCTTAGAAATTATCTTTTTTGTTAAATACATAATTTTTTTAATTTTTTTCAAAAAAACGTTTTTTTTTAAAATTTAAAAAAAATACAAACACTTTTTTCTTTTTTTAAAAATTTAGGAAAAATAAAAAAATTTTTTAAATTTTTATTTTTTGTCCATTTATAATTATGAGTTTTATAAGATAAAGTCGTTGATAAAATTCCTATTCCTGCACCAAGCATAACATCTGGCAACCAATGTTTATTATTTATTATGCGTAAAATTCCTGTTGTACTTGCCAGAGAATAAGCCAAAACACTAAATAATTTACTTTTTTCCCGAAGTTCATTATCCATAAATGTCGCCAAAACAAAAGCATTTGATGTATGTCCAGATGGAAAAGCTAATTTATCACTTTTGTCTGGACGTTCTATTCTTGTAATTCTTTTGATAGAATTTACTATTACATAATTTAAAATTTCGGATTTTAATAATAAAATACTTTTTTCTATAAATGTATTTTTTGTTTGATTTTTAAAAATGTCAAAACTGTAAACCGTAATTATTGGAATATATGATAAATATTCATCTGATGACGAAGATAAAAAAGAAAAATTTTCTTGAAATTCCTTTTGAAAATTTTTTTTATCTATAATAATTGTGCTAATATGTGTAGAAATTCCAGCAAAAATTAGAATTCCTGAGCTTAAATAAAATTTATTATAATCATTTTTTTTCTCTTCTATAATTTGTGCATTTGTATGAATGGAAAAAAAAATTAAAATAAATATATTTATAATGTTCTTCAATTTTAAATTTTTTTACAAAAATAAATTATTTCTGTTTTATCTAATCTATATTTTTCTATTAATTCTTCGCTTAATTTTTCAATTAAATTTTCTTCTTTCACTTTAAAACCAACACTTTCTAAACGTTTTGGATAATCTAAACCGTAAAGTCTTAGATGGTCTTTTTGCAAAAAATGTTTTTCCCTTTCTAATGGTTCTGTAATACTTTTATCTTCGTAAGTTTTTTTTAATTTATTTTCTATTGGAACTTGCAAAATTGCAAAACCACCTTTTTTCAAAACTCTAAGAACTTCTGACATTGCTTTTTTATCATCTTCTATATGTTCCAAAACATGATTACAAAATAAAACGTCAAATTCATTATTTTTAAAGGGCATTTTTTGAATGTCCATTTTTACATCTGCAATTGGAGATTCTAAATCTGCAGTAATATATTCTAAATTTTTTTGCTTTTTAAATTTCGTATAAAAACATTGCTCCGGAGCAATGTGTAACATTTTTTGTTTTTTCCTAAAAAAATCTGTTTTCTCTTCCAGAAATAAATTTAATAATCTGTGTCTTTCCAGAGATAAACATTTTGGACATAAAACATTTTCTCGTTTTTCTACTCCATAGCTCAGAAATTTTTTAAAGCTATGTTTACAAACAGGACAAAAAACTTTATCGCCTTTTAATAAAAAAGGAGATATTTTTGTAAATAAAAAACTTAAACGAATTAAGTATTTACGAGGAATATTTTCTAATAAAAAGTGATAAATAGATTTCATTTTTTAATTTAAATTTTTTCTAAAATTAAATATTTTTATTTAAAAAATTTTTTTAATAAAAATGTTAAAATTTTTGGCATTTTTGAGAAAAATTTTTTTTTATTTAAAATTAAAAAATATTAAAATTTTGGACGAATTTGAAAAAAAATTTTTTTTTATTTTGAAATTAAAAAACATTAAAATTTTGGACGAATTTTGAAAAAAAAATTTTTTTTTTTGAAATTAAAAAATGTTAAAATTTTGGACGAATTTCAAAAAAAATTTTTTTAATTTGAAATTAAAAAACATTAAAATTTTGGACGAATTTTGAAAAAAAAGTTTTTTAATTCCGAAATTAAAAATGTTAAAAATTTCATCGTTTTTTGAAAAAAAATTTTTTCTTTGCAAGAAAAAAATAAATGATAAATAAAAATAATTTTAAATCGCTTTTAAAACATTTAAATTTTGAAGAAAAAGGAGATATTTTCATTAAAAATTTTGAAAGAAGCGGAGTATATTTAGAAGCTGATTTCAAAAAAAAAAAATTAAATTACCCTGAATTAATCGGACTTAAAATTAATGAACGACAAATTTGTAATTTTTCATCAGCCGAAAATGCGGTTGTTTTTGAATGTGTTTATAAATTATTAAATAAAGGATACGAACCAAAACACATTGAACTTGAAGCAAAATGGAAACTCGGACATGGTGCAAGTGGAGGACGTGCAGATATTCTGGTGAAAAACCAAAATAAAAAAGCAATTTTAATTATAGAATGCAAAACATACGGAGAAGAATTTAATAAAGCATGGAAAAATACAAAAGAAAACGGCGGACAACTTTTTTCTTATGCTCAACAAATTTCCGAAATTGATTTTCTTTGTTTGTATGCGAGTGAGTTTGATGAAAAAAATAATCAAATTCTCACAGAACAAAAAATAATTTCTCATAAAGATAATGAAAAAATATTAGAAAATAGCGATGAATTAAAATCTTTCAAAAAAGCAAGTAATCTAATAAATCGCTTCGAGGTTTGGAAAGAAACTTATCAATTGGAATATACCGAAACAGGAATTTTTGAAAATAATATTCAAGCATATCAGATTGGTAAAAATAATTATACTATTGATATTGATACACGCCCAATTAGAAATAAAGATAAAAAAGGAAAATATCATCGTTTTCGTACAATTTTAAGACAACATAATATTGCACGAAAAGAAACAGCATTTGAAGTTTTGGTAAATCTATTTCTTGCAAAAATAGTAGATGAAGAAGAAAATAAAACTAAACTTGAATTTTATTGGAAAGGTATTGCTTATGATAATTATTATGATTTTATAGACCGTTTACAAAAATTATATCAAATTGGTATGCGTAAATTTTTGAAAGATGAAGTGATGTATATCAGTAATGAGCAGATAGACGGTGCTTTCTGGACAATTAAAAACAAACGAAACGCTACAAAAAGACAAATTAAAAAATATTTTAGAGACCTTAAATTTTTCTCTAATAATGCTTTTTCGTTAATTAATGTACACAACGAAAAACTTTTTAATCGTAATACAAAAGTACTTGTTGAAATTGTACAAATGTGGCAAGGTTTAAGATTAAAAACTAAAGAACAAAATCAGTTTCTCGGGGATATGTTCGAGTATTTTCTCGACAATTCAATAAAACAATCCGAAGGACAATTTTTCACTCCTATGCCAATAACTAAGTTTATTGTTTCGTCATTGCCTTTAGAAGAAAAAATAAAAGAAGCATCAGACCCAATAAAAGCAATTGATTATGCTTGCGGTTCCGGACATTTTCTTACAGAATATGCACAACAAATAAAACCATTTGTAAAAAAATATAAAGAAACAGAAATAAGCAAATATTACGAAAATATTATAGGAATTGAAAAAGAAGACAGATTGGCAAAAATTGCAAAAGTATCAGCTTATATGTACGGACAAAACCAAATAAATATTATAGAAGAAGATGCTCTGAGTAATATTCCTGAAATAAAAGATGAAAGTTTTGATGTTTTGGTTGCTAATCCACCTTTTGCTGTGGAAGGTTTTTTGTTGAATTTAGACAATAAACAAAAGAAAATATACAAACTCATAGAAACAACAAAATTAAATTCCAATACAAATAATATTCAATGTTTTTTTATAGAAAAAGCAAAACATCTTATGGCAGCAAATGGTATTGTAGGGATAATTTTACCGTCTTCAATACTTTCAAATTCTGATGCCACGCACATTGGAACTCGTGAAATTATTTTAAAATATTTTGATATAGTTTCAATTGTTGAACTGGGAAGCGGTACATTTGGAAAAACAGGTACAAATACCGTTGTACTTTTCTTAAAAAGAAGATATAAAAAACCAGAACCAGCAGAGCATTATGCTAATCGTGTAGAAGATTATTTTGAAATAAATCTATATAATCAACTGAAAAAAAAAGAAAAATTAAGCAGAGATATTAAAGAATATAAAGATATAGAACTTATTAAAAATTATTGCAAACACAATAATTTTCCATTTTATGAATATATTAAACTATTTGCAATTACAGAAGATAAAATGGAAAAATTAGAAGAACTATTTAAAATAAATATGTTCATAGAATATAAAAAAGATTTTGAAAAAACAACAGAAATAAGAAATTATAAAAAGAAAAAAATTTATAAAAGCAAAAAAAAAGAAGAAAAAAAACTTGAAATAAATAAAAGATTAATTGAATATATTTATAAAATAGAAAAAAATAAACTTTTTTATTTTATATTAGCTTATGAAAATAAGCAAAAAGTACTGATAATAAAAAGCCCAGAAAATAACAAAAAGCAAAAGGAATTTCTCGGTTATGAATGGAGCGGAGCAAAGGGAAAAGAAGGAATAAAATATAAAGGAGGAAGCAGTTTAAACGATATTATTACTCCATTGTTTAACACTAAAAACATAAACGACAAAACGAAAATAAATTATCTAATACAACAAAATTTCTTGGGGAAAAAACCAAGCGAATTAAAAGATTTCGAAAAATACAAAGATTTAATTAATTATGTTAATACAGAGGATATTCTCGATTTTAGTCGTAAAAATTTTAATAAAAATTTTTCGCTAAATCCTAAAAAAAATATTACAATTGATACTAAGTTGGAATTGGTGAAATTGGAAGAATTTGTAGAAATTGAAAATGGATTAAAAGTAAACGAAGGATTAAAAAATTATCTTGAAATAGGAGATATAAACATAAATACTAAAAAATATGATATTTCTAAAAAACAGAAATTAACAGTTAAAGGTAGTATATCAGTTCCTAAAGATACAATTTTAATTTCAACAGTAAGACCAAAAAGAGGTGCTAAGTAGTCTTTCTAAAGTTTTTCCGTATTAAATATGCCTAAAAAATTTATGATA
>JAOZVH010000328.1 GCA_029938235.1 Bacteroidales bacterium | reverse complement strand
TTTTTCAAAAATCGTCCAAAATTTTAATAATTTTTAATTTGAAATTTAAAAAAAATTTTTTTCAAAAATCGTCCAAAATTTTAATAATTTTTAATTTGAAATTTAAAAAAAAAATTTTTTCAAAAATCGTCCAAAATTTTAATAATTTTTAACGAAAACAACATTGGTTTTTTTTAAACCTCCAATGTTTCTACATCAAAATTTTAAAATTCATAAAAAAAACGACATTTTTTGAAAAAAAAATTTTTTTAAATACGAAATATTTTAATATTTTTATTTAAAATTTAAAAAAAATGAAAAAATTCGAAGGTACAGGAGTTGCAATTGTAACTCCATTTAAAGATGATTTAAGCATAGACTTTTCAGCTATGGAAATTCTAATTGAAAATTTAATTTTAAAAAAAGTTGATTATCTTGTTATTATGGGAACAACAGGCGAAAGTGCAACTCTCACAAAAGAGGAAAAAAAACAAATTAAAGAATTTGTAATTGATAAAAATAGAAATCGTTTACCAATTGTTTTGGGAATTGGCGGTAATTCTACAAAAGAAATTGTTGAAACTATAAAAAATACTGATTTTCAATCCATTGATGCAATTTTATCTGTTTCGCCTTATTACAATAAACCACAGCAAGATGGAATTTTTTTACATTATAAAGCAATTGCAGATGCAAGTCCTTTGCCTATAATTTTGTATAATGTTCCTTCTAGAACAAGTGTAAATATTTCTTATTCAACAACTTTGCGCATAGCAAAAGCTTGTAAAAATGTAATTGGAATTAAAGAAGCATCTGGAAATTTAGAACAGATTTCTAATATTTTGAAATATAAAGATGAAGATTTTTTAGTAATTTCCGGAGATGATACTTTGACCTTAGCTTTGATTGCAATGGGAGCATCCGGAGTAATTTCTGTTACAGCAAATGCTTTGCCTTATGAATATTCACAAATGACAAGAGCATGTTTAGATGGAAATTTCAAAAAAGCGAGGAAAATAAATTTCGAAATTTTTGAAATTATGGAAACTCTTTTTCAAGATGGAAATCCATCAGGAATAAAAGCATCTCTGGAAATTCTCGGGATAATTAAAAATAATTTGCGTTTGCCTCTTGTAAAAGTAAAAAAAGAAGTTTATTTAAAATTGAAAAATTTATTAAAAAAATAATTTTTTTTTGAAAAAAAATATACTTTTGAAAAATTTTAATTTTAATTATATATGTCTAATAGAGGAAATTGGTACGTGCCACAACTTACAAGAAAAGATGGCGAAGTAATAAAAGTTTGGAATCCTATGGAAGCGGAATGGCCAGAAGTAATGGCAATTTTAAAAAAATTTAACGAGGATAATATTTTTGGAGATTTAAAAAAAGGAATTTCTTCCACAGAAGAAATAATGTTGGTTGCGGGAAATCGTTCAAAAAATAATAGAGAAGCATCAATGTTTAAAAAAATGTTATCTGAAAGCGAATTTATCGAAGCAAAAGGAAAACAAAAGGAATTTGAAGATTATTTAAAAAAAGTTGTATAATTTTCAAAAAAAAAATTTCAAGATATAAAAAAATATTTTTGTACATCTTGAAATTTTTTTTCAAAAAATCCAATTATTTAATGATTTTTTATAATTATAAAAAAATTTTTTTCAATAAAAATGCCGATTTTTTAACATTTTTTGTAATTAAAAAAATTTTTTTTTCATAATTTGCCCCAAAATTTTAACATTTTTTAATTTCAAAATAAAAAAATTTTTTTTCAAAAAATGCCAAAATTTATGAAAAACAATCTATAAATTTTCTATTTCTTAATTTTTAAATTTTTATTTCAGCAATCATTTCAATTGGTATATTTTTTTTTTCATTTTTATCGAGTTTCTTTTTTTTCTTTTTCAACACAGATTTTTTCTCCTTCTACTCTACCTTCTACTCTACCTTCTATTCTACCTTCGTCTCTACCTTTGTATTTGCCGTATCTATAGAATTTTTTAAATCTCTATAATATTTTAATAATCTTCATATTGATATAATTCATCCTTTTCATTTTAGCTATATTGCCTCATCAAATAGCTTAGCGAAAATATCATCAGTAAATTCCTCCGGAATTTCAGACATTTTGCTTAGATTATTGAATATATACATCCAATTTTCAAACCGAGAATCCAATTCATGAATTTTTTTCTTGAATTTTGGCATTTCCTATAAACAAATGTCAATTTATCATAAAAAACCTCACAAATTTCTATTCAACAAATTTTACGGAATACGATATGGATTTTTATTTTTTTATGCTTAATTTGCACATCTTCATCGAAAACAAAATCTAAAATTGCAATTGTAAAAATTCCATTCAATTGGAAGTTCCAATCTTTTCCTAAATTGCTTTCTCTTGTACAGAAAAAGATTGTAAAATTTGCCTAATCCTTAAAAAAATATTGCTTCATTTTTTGCAATTCTATTATAAATTTTTCTCATTTTCGTTTTGCAATACAAATCAAAAATAGCTTTTCTGTCCAAAGATGTAGAACCAATATTTTC
>JAOZVH010000327.1 GCA_029938235.1 Bacteroidales bacterium | reverse complement strand
CAAAAATAAAAACGCATATTTTCCTAGAAAAAATTTCTGAAATTTCCGAAGAAGCCGGAAAAAAGTTCGTTTCAACAGCGGATCTTCTAATTTCTGAAGGCAAGAAAAAAGGAATAATAGAAGGAATGCAAAAAGGTAGAAAGGAAGGAATTGAGAAAATAGCTTTCAATTTAATTAATAAAGGTTCTAATAACCATTTTATAAAAGAAGTTACCTCTTTGGATATTAAGGAAATTAAGAGATTAAGAGAATTACAAAATTAAAAATTTTATAAAAAAATTATGTCAAAAAAAAAGGAAGAAAAAAAGGAAGTAAGAAACCCTCATGACCGCTTTTTCAAAGAATTATTTTCTGATAAAGAGGTTATGAATGATTTCATTGAAAAAACTTTTCCTGAGGAAATTGTTAATAATTTAAATTTATAATCTTTAAGTTATGAAAACACAAGTAAAATAGAAAATGAAATAAATTTCCAAGTTAACGAAATAAAATGAGAAATCTTTAATTAGAGATGAGGAATGAAGAGTTTTTTCATTTCTAATTAAAACCCAATATGCGTCATCATCCACGCTTGATCCACATTGACCAAGAATTCTAAATGTTGTTTTAATATTTCTTTTAATTTTAAAAAACATTAAAATTTTGGACGTTTTTTGAAAAAAAATTTTTTTTCAAATTCAAAATTAAAAACATTAAAATATCGAAATTTAGATATGGAACTTTTTGCATATTGGAAATAAATATCCAACAAAAAATTTTAAAAAGATGCTTTATTTAGAAATAAAATACATAAATATTTTAAATATTTATTTACAAGCAAATAAAACTTTAGATACAGCGATGGCGTGGACGATGACGAATAAGGTTTGTACAGCTTGAAAAATTTTTTTCAAAAAATACACAAAATTTTAATATTTTTAATTTTACTCGAAAAAATATTTTTCAAAAATCGTCCAAAATTTTATAATTTATTCATTAATAAATTGTCAAAATAATTTATTGTTTTTATTAAACCTTCTTCCAATTGAATTTTTGGCTCCCAGTTATTTAGATTTTTTTTTGCTAATTTAATATCTGGTTTTCTTTGCATAGGGTCGTCTTTTGGCAAAGGAAAATAAGTTATTTTAGAATTAGAATTTGTCAATTTTATAACTTTTTTAGCTAATTCCATAATAGTAAATTCATTAGGATTTCCAATATTTACAGGACCAATAAAGTCATCATTAGTATTCATCATTCTAATCATTCCTTCAACTAAATCGTCCACATATTGAAAACTTCTTGTCTGCAAACCATCACCATAAATGGTAATATTTTCATTTTTTAAAGCCTGAATGATAAAATTAGAAACTACTCTACCATCTTTTTTATGCATACGAGGTCCGTAAGTGTTAAAAATTCTAACAATTTTAATTTTGACATTATTTAATTCATGATAATTCATAAATAAAGTTTCTGCACATCTTTTACCTTCATCATAACAAGCACGCAAACCAATGGGGTTTACATTTCCCCAGTAACTTTCTTTTTGTGGATGAACTTTTGGGTCTCCATAAACTTCACTTGTTGAAGCTTGTAAAATTTTTGCTTTTTTTCGTTTAGCAAGTCCAAGCATATTTATTGCTCCCATCACAGAAGTTTTTACTGTTTTTATGCCATTTTCTTGATAATGAATTGGAGAAGCCGGACAAGCTAAATTATAAATTTGCTCAACTTCTGCATAATATGGCATAGTAACATCATGTCTAACTAATTCAAAATAAGGATGTTTTAATAAATGAACAATATTTCTTTTGTCTCCGGTAAAATAATTATCCAAACAAATAATATCATTTCCTTCATTCAATAATCTTTCGCAAAGATGAGAACCAACAAAACCAGAACCACCAGTAATTAAAATTTTTTTCATGATACAAATTTATTTTTTTTTCTTAACTTCAAGTAAAAATTTAAAAAAAATCTATATATTTGAAAAAAAAATATTTTTAATAAAAAAACTATAGAAAAAGCCACAGATTTGTAACTAAGCAAGTATCAAAATATTAATATTGATTTTACAAAATCCAATTTTGTTGTAAAACACAGAGCCATTCATTTTTAATCGCTAATAGTAAAATAAAAAAACATATCATTAAATTAAAAAAAAAAATCTATAGAAAATACTTATGCGAAAATAAGTAGGGAAAATAGAAGTAGAACTTTCAAAGCCATAGAAATTTTTTTCAAATTCAATTTGAAATCGCATAATAATTAAAAAAAACAAGAAATAAATTTTAAACGTGAATTTGAAAATTTACTTGAAAAAAATTTTCAAAATTCGTCCAAAATTTTAATATTTTTTAATTTCAAAATAAAAAAAAATTTTTTCATAATTCATCCAAAATTTTAATATTTTTTAATCTCAAAATAAAAAAATTTTTTTTCAGAAATCGTCCAAAATTTTAATATTTTTTAACTATTATGCGTCAAGCGTCCCTATTATGCGTCAAGCGTCCACGCCATAGCCGTCAGTCTAAGGAATAAATTATTGATT
>JAOZVH010000017.1:21911-27068 GCA_029938235.1 Bacteroidales bacterium | reverse complement strand
AAAAAGTAATTTCCATAAGTATAATGTATTTCAATCTTGGACAAGGAAAGGACTACTTATATCATGGCAAAACAGAATTTAAATCTCTTAATGATTTGGATAATTTAATTTTGAGAAAACGTGTTTACAAAAAAAAAGAAAAAAAAGAAAAAAAGAAAAGTTTTTCTTTAGAAGAGAAAAATATTTTTCCAGAATATTATTTAATTTTTGTTGAGAGATATAAAAATATTATAAAACATAATATAGATGAATGGCTTTTCCTATTCAAAAATGACCGAATAAAAAAAGATTTTTCTTCTAAGAATATAAGTTTATGCACAGAAAAACTTGACCTAATGAAAATGTCATATGCGGAAAAAAAGACATATGATAGTTATCTAATTAATGAAGCAATTAGAGAAGATCTTATAAGTTCTGCGGAAGAAAAAGGAAAAAAAGAAGGGAAATTAGAAGGGAAAAAATCAAAAAGTATTGGAATAAGATAAAATAAAATTATAAAAAAATGGAAAATTCAATTTCAATTTTATACGCAGAAGACGAAGAAAGAATCCAGAGAACTGTTGCAAGAATGCTAAGAAGAAAATATAAAAACTTATTTTTAGCAAACAATGGAAAAGACGGCTTTGAATCTTTTAAAAAAAATAAACAAGATTTAATTATTACTGACATAAGAATGCCATATATAGACGGTTTATCTATGATTAAAAAAATCAAAGAAATAGAGCCAAATACAAAAACAATTGTGATGTCTGCATATACTGAAGCTAGTTATTTCTTAGAAGCTATAGAAATTGGTGTGGACGGTTTTCTTATAAAACCTGTAATAAGAGAAAAATTATTTGAAATTGTAAAAAAAATTTCCGAAACAATTTTAATGGAGCGGAATTTAGAGATAAAAAATTTAGAAATAAAAAAACAAAATATAGAATTAAACGAAATAAATACCGAATTAGAAGAACTTTATGATAATTTGCAAGTTAGCGAACAAAAATATCACGCTTTATTTGATAATATGACAAGTGGTTTTACCTTATTGCAAGCGGTAAAAAATAAAGAAAATGAAATTTTAGATTTTCGGTTTCTTGAAATTAATGAAAGTTTTAGGAAGTTATTTTCTCCTTATTTTAACAAACTTGTCATTGGAAGAACCATAAAAAATTTAAAATTTGAAATTAGTAATGATTTAATAGAGGAATTTAAAAATGCAATTTTTATCGGTAGAAATATACGCATAGAATATTTTTTTAAAAAAAAGCGTCAATATTTTGAAATATTTATTTATAATCCACAAAAAGACCAAGTTGCTGCAATTTACAATGATATTACAGAAAGAAAAAAATACTCGCAAAATTTACAAAAGTTAAATCAACGTTTTTCTTTACATTTCAAAGAAACGCCACTGGCTTATATAGAATGGAATACTAATTTAGAAATCATTGATTGGAATCCATCTGCAGAAAAAATTTTTTCTTATAAAAAGAAAGAAATTATTGGAAAAAATATATTCACTTTGATAGTTCCTGACAATTCAAAAAACGAAGTACTGAGCGATTGGACAAATTTAATTTATAAAAAACAAATGTCTAATAAAACTACTGTTTTTAATACTAGAAAAGATGGAAAAGTAATAATTTGTGATTGGTATAACACATCTCTAATAGATAGAAATGGAAAAGTTATTGGACTTTCATCTCTTGTTCATGACATTACTGAAAAAAAAGAGTCGGAAAAAAAATTAAAAGAGCAAAATAAAGATATGGCAGAGCAAAAAAAAGAGATAGAATCTCAAAATTTTGAATTGCAATCCTTAAATGAATCCCTCGACGATATAAATAGAGAAATGCAAAATTCTAATAAAAATCTTAAAAAAAGTGAAGAAAAATTAAATATTATACTAAATACTTTACCAACTCCAATTTTTGTAAAAGATGCTGAACATAAATGGTTAATAATAAATAATGCTTTTACAAAAATGTTTAATATAAAAAAAGAAGAGTTAATAGGAAAAAAAGGACATATATTTTATTCTAAAAAACAAGGAAATAAAATTATTAAAAGAGAAGAATATATTTATAGCACAGGAAAAACAAAAGAATATGAAGAGCGATTCTTAGATATTAATAATAAAAAAAGAATTGTCATTAGCAGAAGGTCATTAATTAATGATACTGATGGTAATAAAATCCTGCTTGGAATTATTACAGATATTTCATATATAAGAGAACAGGAAAGAAGAGTAAAAAAAACACTTAGACAACAAAGTTTTTTATCTGACATTTCTTATGAATTTAATACTGCTGTAAATTTTTCTTTGAAAATGAAAAATGTTTTAAAGAAATTAGGATTTTTAACTAATGTTAGTAGAGTTTATATTTTCGAAAAAAAATCTGATAATCAACTAAGAAAAACTTATTCTTGGTTTAACAAGAAAAAAGAATTGTTTATTAAAAACAAAACTGTTTTTAATATTTTAAATAATTGGAAATCTTGGCAAAAAACAATAGAACAAAAAGGTTCTATTATTTCAAATAACATAGACGAATTACCTGATGAAATCTACGAAATATATGAAGCACAAAATGTAAAATCTACTGTTGTGTTACCAATTTTTGTACAAAATGAAATTTTTGGATTTATTGCTTTCGACGAATGTTTAGAAGAAAGAGAATGGATGAAAAATGAGTTGGAATTGCTTATGACAGTTTCAAATATTCTTTCTAATGCTTATGAAAGGAAAGAGACAGAAGAAAGAATTATAAAAGCAAAAAAAGAAGCAGACGCAGCAAATAAATCTAAAAGTTTATTTCTTGCAAATATGAGCCACGAAATTAGAACTCCAATGAATGCAATACTTGGATACAGTCGTCTTTTGTCCAGAATGGTAAATGAAAAAACACAAAAAAATTATATAGAGATAATTCAAACAAGTGGAAAAAATTTACTTGCAATTATTAATGATATTTTAGACCTGTCAAAAATAGAAGCTGGTAAATTGATGGTGGATTACAAATCTATAAATCCAAATATTATTTTTTCGGACATAAAAAATATTTTTAAATTAAAAGCCATAGAAAAAGAAATAGAATTTATTTCTGAAGTGGATAAAGGTATTCCAAAATCTCTTTTGTTAGATGAAACAAGACTAAGACAAATATTATTTAACCTCGTTGGAAATGCTATAAAATTTACAAGTAATGGTTTTGTAAAAATGTCTGTTGATAAAATTTATACTGATAATGAAAAAAGTAAATTAAATTTAATTTTCAAAGTAGAAGACACAGGAATAGGAATATCTAAGGACCAATTTGATGAAATTTTCGCCGCCTTTAAACAGCAAAAAGGACAAGGAAATAAATTCGGTGGAACTGGTTTAGGTCTAACAATTACAAAAAGCCTTGTGGAAATTATGAACGGAGAAATTTCTTTCGAAAGTGAAATGGGAAAAGGAACTATTTTTACTGTGCTTTTAAAAGATGTTGTCGTTGGAACTATTACAAATGAAAAAAATAAAGACATTTTTAAATTTGATAAAAATATCAATTTTCTAAATTCTAAAGTTTTAGTCGTTGAAGATAATAATTATAATATGAATCTTGTGAAATATATTTTAAATGCACAAAATATCAATATTTTAAAAGCATTTAACGGACAAGAAGCCATAGAAATTTTAAAAACAGAAAAACCTCATTTGATTTTAATGGATATGAAAATGCCAATTATGGACGGTTATGAAGCAACAAAAATTATAAAATCTGATAAAAATTGGAAAAAAATTCCACTTGTTGCTTTAACCGCAGAAGTAATGAAAAACGATAAAGAAAAAATACAATCTATAGGTTGTGATGCTTTTTTATCTAAACCCATAGATGAAGACGAATTATTTAATACTTTGAGTAAATTTCTAAAATATAAAATTATTGATAATAATTTAGAAAAGGAAGAAAAAAAAGAAATTGATAAAAAAAATAATTTATCTGAAAAGGAAATTGAAGACTTAAAAAGTAAATTAAATAATGAATTAATGGTTTTTTGGAAAAAAAATTCAAATTCTATGTTGCTTCATAAATGGAAAGAATTTGGAAATATGATTTTAAAAGTTGGAAAAGAATATAAAATAAATTATTTTATAAATTATGGAGAAAATCTTGTTAATTATGTTTCTAAATTTCAAATTAAAAATGCTAAAAAATCTATAAAAAATTATCCTAAAATGGTTGAAAATTTTTTTTCATAACTTTTTTAAATTAAAAAAAATTCCAGAAAAAGAAACTATTACCGTAATTAAATAAAAAATTAAACTTAATGCCACAGAATGCTGAACTTCTAAATTCATTAGTTCGGCAGCGTATAAAAATGTTATTTCTCTTGAACCAATTCCGCCTATTGTCAATGGAATAATTGCAATTACAGATGAAATTAAAAATATAAATAAATAACTTGTGATTTCTGAATTTATATTTATGGATTTTAGAATTAAAAAAGCGGAAATTAATTGAAATAATTGAACTAAAATAGATAGTAAAGTTGTATTTTTAAAAAAAATCAATTTTATCAAAAAAAATTTTTTTAATAAAAAGTATGCAATTATTATGTAAAATGGAAAAATAATGAAAATTTCAATTTTATAATTGAAAAAGAATTTTAAAAAATACAAACATAAAATTAAAATTGTCAGAGCAAAAACACCGCTTATTCTGTCGAAAAGCAAAGAAAAAATAATTTTTTTTGCTTTAATTTTGAACTTTTTATTTAAAAAATAAACTTTATAACCGTCGCCGCCTATTCCTCCGGGTAAAAATAAATTATAAAACATTCCAAGAAAATAAAGTTTTAAATTTTGTTTCTCAGAAATTTGAATATCTATTTTTTTCAAAAACATATTTAAACGAAAGGAAGAAATAATTTTTGAAAAAATGAAAAATAATAGTGCAAAAAATAGAAAATATAAATTTGCATTTTTGAAAATTTCAATGGTTTCTTTAAAATCTATTTTTGTAAAAACGAAGTAAATCGCCAGAAAAGCAAATAAAATTTTAAAAAAAATTTTTATATATTTTTTATGTTCTTTTTTCATTTTTTTGAAAAATTTTTTTATAATAAATTAAAAAAAAACGGCATTTTTTTGAAAAAATTTTTTTATAATAAATTAAAAAAAAA
>JAOZVH010000017.1:6841-21811 GCA_029938235.1 Bacteroidales bacterium | reverse complement strand
AAAAATTTTTTTATAATAAATTAAAAAAAAACGGCATTTTTTTGAAAAAATTTTTTTATAATAAATTAAAAAAAATAGCATTTTTTTGAAAAAATTTTTTTATAATAAATTAAAAAAAAATGCCATTTTTTTGAAAAATTTTTTTTATAATAAATTAAAAAAAAACGGCATTTTTTTGAAAAAATTTTTTTATAATAAATTAAAAAAAAATGGCATTTTTTTGAAAAATTTTTTTTATAATAAATTAAAAAAAAATGGCATTTTTTTGAAAAAAATTTTTTATAATAAATTAAAAAAAAATGGCATTCTTTTGAAAAAATTTTTTATAATAAATTAAAAAAAAACGGCATTTTTTTGAAAAAAATTTTTTTACAATAAATTAAAAAAAAATGGCATTCTTTTGAAAAAATTTTTTTACAATAAATTAAAAAAAAATGGCATTTTTTTGAAAAAAATTTTTTATAATAAATTAAAAAAAAACGGCATTTTTTTGAAAAAATTTTTTTTACAATAAATTAAAAAAAATGGCATTTTTTGAAAAAATTTTTTATAATAAATTAAAAAAAAATGGCATTTTTTTGAAAAAATTTTTTACAATAAATTAAAAAAAAATGGCATTTTTTGAAAAAATTTTTTTACAATAAATTAAAAAAAATGGCATTTTTTGAAAAAAATTTTTTTATAATAAATTAAAAAAAACGGCATTTTTTTGAAAAAAATTTTTTTATAATAAATTAAAAAAAAATGTCGTTTTTTGAAAAAATTTTTTATTTAAATAAAAAATATTATTAATTTATTTATAATAATTATGAAATTAAATCAAAATATTAAAAAGTTTTTAACTTTATTCTTATCTTTTTCTATATTATTTTTAGGTTTTTCATACAAAAAAAGTAAAAAATTAGCTTTAATTGTTGGAATATCAAAATATCAAAGACAATGGGGAAAATTAAATACCGAAACTGATGTTAAACTTATAAAAGAAACATTAATAAAAAAAGGTTTCAAAAAAGAAAATATTGTTGTACTGAAAGATAAAGAAGCCAATAAAAAAAATATAACAAAGGTATTTAAAGAACATTTAATTGATCAAGCAGAAGAAGGCGATATACTTGTTTTTCATTTCTCCGGACATGGACAACAAGTAATAGATTTAAATAATGATGAAGCTGACGGATATGATGAAGCTTTAGTTCCTTATGATGCAAATGCCTATTACTCAAAAAATTATAAAGGTGAAAATCATTTAATTGATGATGAATTAAATTTAATGATATATGATGCAAGAAAAAAAATAGGAGAAAAAGGCAGTTTAATGTTTATTATAGATGCTTGTTATTCCGGAACAATTTCAAGGGGAAAAAATGCCACAAGTAGAGGAGCAAGAGGAAAACTTGCACCAAGATCTTATAATCCTGTTTTAAATGTAAATTTAACTACTACAAGTGGAGCTTACGAAGTTAAAAAAAGTAATGAAAAAAATTTAGGGAAATTTATTGTTTTTAGCGGTGCAAGACAAGACCAAACAAATTATGAAACTTATGATAGTGATAATAATCCTGTAGGTTCTCTGAGTCTTGCGTTTAGTCGTTCATTGGTTAAAACAACTAAAAATACTACATACTTAAAATTATTTGACCAAATAAAAATTGAAATGGCAAATCTTGCTCCCAATCAAACACCGCAAGCAGAAGGCCATTTAAATAATAAAATTTTTGGAGGAAAAGCAAAAAAAGTAGAAGAATATTATATGATAAAAGAAAAAATTAATGATTCTACATATATTATGAATGCAGGAGGTTTAAATGGAATTTTCGAAGGAACGACTTTTTCAGTTTATGACATAGCTACAAAAAAAATTAAAAAGAAAAATAGAAAAACATATGGATATGTTATTAAATCTAATGAGTTTTTTTCCGAAATAGTTATTATGAAATCTGATTTTAAAGTAAAAAATTCTATAATTTACATAGATAATCAAAGTTTTGGTCCTTTGCAAGCGAATATTTTTTTGGATTTAAAAGATAAAAAGAAAGTTATCAAACTTTTAAAAGATCATAAATTAATAAAAATCCTGGAAGAAAAAAATATTTACAATGCTGATGCAATTATTAAAAAAACTTTAAATAAAAACAAAGAAAATATTTTGCAATTTTTCATAAAAAATGAAGAAGATATAATTTCTATTAACATAAAAAATGATAAAGCAAAAACAATTGCTAATGCAATAGAAAAAGAAATGATATTTTTTTCTAAGGCAAAATATCTTAGGTCTTTAAATTTAAAGAACTCAGATTTAAATGTTCAATTGGAAGTTTTGCCTGTTGAATATAAATTTATAGGCAATGTACCAACAGTAACAAAAATGTACGAAGAAAAATCTAAGCTAACAGAAAATGGACAATTAGCATTTGAAGAAGGCGATATAGTGATTTTTCAAATTATAAATAAAGGAAATTCTACTGCTTATTTTTCTGTGATAGATATTGCTCCGAATAATTCTATATTATGTTTAATTCCCAGCGAAAAAATTCCAGCTTCTGATATTAAAATTGCTCCTAATGATACTATAATTTTCAAAACCCAATTAATGCGAATAAAAAAACCTTTTGGAAATGATATGTTAAAAGTTATAGCTTCAAAAAAACCTATTGATAATTTAAGAAAAATTATTTCAAATCCAGAGGAAAGAAAAATAATGAATAATGATAGAAACCATATAATAATTTCTCCGTTTGAAAAATTGATGTTAAATACCATGAACGGTACAGTTTCAAGATCTTTAAGTGTTCCAATTAATGAAATTAACATCTTTTCTAAAATATTAAATATAAGTCCAAAAACAAAATGAAAATTTTGTACGTTTTTTGAAAAAAAATTTTTATTTTAAAATTACAAAAAAAATAAAAAACAGATTATGATTCAAGCGTCCACGATGATTTCGTTGCATCGTCCTATAAAGCATTGATTTTTAATGTTTTAATGGCGATTTGGAATAAAAATTTTTAAAAAATATTTTGAAAAAAAACACAAATTTTTCACAATTTTTTTATGAAAAAAACTCGCATCACAAAAAGGTTCGAAGAACCAAAAATTTTTATTTTAAAATTACAAAAAAAATAAAAAACGAATATTTTTAAACCTAAGCCATTTTTTAAAAAATGGCTTTAATTTTTATATAAAATCAGATACTTTTGGGCAAGAATTAAAAATTTTATTTATATTTATTAAATTTGCTCCAACTGGACTTGAATTATCTAAATGAGCGATAACACACCAATTTCCTTTTTCGCTGGCAGTTAAAGGAACTTCGTAAGTATCTTGGTCCGTAGAAATTATAACTCTTCCATCATAATTTGAAAAAATAGCATTTGGCTTATTATAAATGCTCGCAACTATCAATAAATGAGAATGTGCATCTAAGTTTTTTACTTTCAAATTTTCTTCATTATCTCCGGCAACATCACCTATTCCTGCGTCTTGATCTAATTTTATAAATGGAAATTTTTCTAAGTTTCCTTTGCTTGCAAAAAAAATTTTTCCTTCTTTATTCGGTGCTATATCTGTTCCAAATAATTTAGAAAAAAACCCTCCGCTTGATTCTATATTTGCTTTTGTTTTGTAAATTGCATATAAATCCAAATCTATAGCTGTTTTCCATTGTAATTTTACGTGTAAATTTTTTACAGGAATAGGTGCTGATTGCCCTTTTTCTGTCAAAGAAATTTTTGGTGTTAATGCCATAATTTAAAATTCTTAATTTAAAATTTTTTTCAAAAATAAAAATCTTTGTATAAAAAAAAAATTTTTTTTAAAAAATTTCGTTTTTTATTAAAATTAAAAAAAAATGAGAAAATTTTCAAAAATAATTTTATTTATTAGTTATTTATTCTTCATTTGGTCCTGTCAAAAAGAAGAATTTATAAGTTCTAAAAATGCAAAGTTATCATTTTCTAATGATACAGTTTTATTTGATACTGTTTTTACTTCTGTTGGTTCTGTGACTCAGTATTTTACTGTAAAAAATCCGCATGATGAAACCATTAAAATAAAATCTATTTCTCTTGCTAATGGAGAAAGTTCTAATTTTAGATTAAATATAAATGGAAATTTAATAAATAAATTATCTGATGTAGAAATTTATGGAAATGACAGCATTTATATTTTTGTGGAAGTTACCTTAAATCCAAATGATAAAAAAGAGCCATTTGTTCATCAAGATTCGGTTGTATTTTTAACAAATGGAAATTTACAGGATGTTGATTTAGTTGCTTGGGGGCAAAATGTTCATTTAATAAATGGTGAAAATGAAAGTGGAATTATAAAAACAGAAACATGGACAAATGATAAACCTTATTTGGTTTATAATTCTATGCTTGTTGATAGCTTAGAAACTTTAACAATAGAAGAAGGAACAAAAATTTATTTTCATAAATCTTCCAGTATGATAGTTGCAGGAAATATAAAAGTAAATGGAACATTAGAAGAACCAGTTATTTTTCAAGGAGATAGATTGGAAGAAATGTATGAAGATTTGCCCGGACAATGGGGAACTGTAGTTTTTTTAGAAGGAAGTAATAATAATGAAATTAATTTTGCAGAGATAAAAAATGCTGAGGTTGGTTTACAGATTGGAACTTTAAATGGAATTGCAAATGGATTAACAAATCCAACTGTTTTAATAAAAAATACAAAAATTTCCTCCATGAGTTATTCAGGAATTTCTGCCTTAGGTTCTTACATTTATGCTTATAACTGTTTGATTACAAATTGCGGTTTTTATGGAGTTTCTTTAATTATTGGTGGAAATTATGAATTTAATCATTGTACCATTGCAAATTATTGGTCATTTAGCAATAGGACAGAGCCAGCTGTTGCAATGAGTAATTATTATAATTATTCATCTGAAAATCAAGAAGATATTTATTTCTCAGGAAATTTAGAAAAAGCAATTTTTGGAAATTGTATAATTTATGGAGATAAAAATGGAGAGATTGGTTTTGCAAGAGATGAAAATTTAGATTTTAATTATAAATTCATTAATTCTATTATGAAAATTTCATATTTTCCAGACGATACAACAGATTTAAATTATTTCGAGAATTGTTTTTTTAATAAAAATCCAAAATTTATTTCTATTTATGATGATGAAAATTACGAGCTTGATACTTTATCTTTTGCAAAAGACAAAGGAAAATTAGAAATTTCTAATAATTTCCCATTAGATTTGAACGGAAATAATCGTATAGAAGACGAACAATCTGATTTAGGTGCTTTCGAAAGAATTGAAAAAAAATGATTTTAAAGGAAATTGAAAAAATTTTTTTCTCAAAAAATGTCAAAATTTTAACATTTTTTAAAATTCAAAAAAATTATAAAATACAAAATTCTAATTTTTTTTTAAATAAATTATTAAAATTTTCGTCGTTTTTTTGAAAAAAAATTTTTTTAAAAATAAAAAATATTAAATTTTTGGATGATTTTTGAAAAAATTTTTTTTATGAAAATTCGTCCAAAATTTCAATCTTTTTTAATTTGAAAATAAAAAAACATTTTATGATTTTTAATAATTAAAAAAAAATGCGTTTTCAAAAAAACGCATTTTTATAATTTTTATAATTTTTATAGATTTTATAAATTATTTTTTATAATTTTTTCTCCATCATCTATGTTCTTTGAAATATTTAAAACAGTATCTAATTGTGAAATAGAGATTAATCTTTGAACTGCTGTTTGCAAACCTGTCAAAACAAAAGTTCCATCAGAATTTTTACACAAACGATTTGCAACAAGAACAGCACTTAGACCGGAAGAATCACAATAACGACAATTAGATAGATCCAAAATTATATTTTTCTCTCCATTTCCTACTGTAAGAACAAGCTCTGACTTTAAAGATGGAGCAAGGTGTGTATCTAATTTTTCTTTTAAAACACTAATTAAAGTGCAATTTTCTAATTTATCAAGTTTAAAATTATTCATATATATAATTTAATTGTTATTTTACAAAAATAATTAAATTATATATAATTTAATTATTTTTATAAAAAAAAATTTTTACTTTTTATTTTCCATAGCTTTTTTTAATGCTATTAAATCAGCAATATCACCAAAAGTAGTTTTTTCTCCACTGGATTGTTTTTTAAATCCTTTCTGTTTCTCAGAAGAGATTCTTTCTTTTTTCCTTTTTAATTCTTCTGCTTTTCGTTTTACATCTTCGTGAACTTTACTATGCGATAATATAATACGTTTAGCGGCTTTAGAAAATTCAATAACTTTGAAAGGAAGTTTTTCATCAATATTTGCAGTTGTTCCGTCTTCTTTCACTATATGTTTTGGACTTGCAAAACCTTCAACTCCATAAGGTAATGTAATAACTGCACCTTTATCAAAAATATTTGCAACAGTTCCTTCATGAATTTGGTCAATTTTGAAAATAGTTTCAAATACATCCCAAGGATTTTCTTCAAGCTGCTTATGTCCAAGACTTAAACGTCTATTTTCAGAATCTATTTCTAAAACGACAGTATTAATTTCCTCTCCTATTGCAGTAAATTCTGCCGGATGTTTAATTTTTTTCGTCCAAGATAAATCGGAAATATGTATTAAACCATCAACACCTTCTTCTATTTCAACAAAAACACCGAAATTAGTAAAGTTTCTAACTTTTGCTTTATGCTTAGAATTAATTGGATATCTTTCGTCAACAGTTTTCCAAGGATCTTCTTTCAGTTGTTTCATTCCAAAAGACATTTTCCTATCTTCTTTATCTATACTAAGAATTTGAATATCTAAATTATCTCCTATTTTAAGGAATTCCTGAGCGCTTCTTAGGTGTTGAGACCAAGACATTTCAGAAACATGAATCAAACCTTCTACTCCCGGAGCAATTTCTACAAATGCACCGTAATCAGCAAGTACAACAACTCTTCCTTCTACTTTATCACCAACTTTTAGATTTTCGTCTAATTTATCCCAAGGATGTGGAGTAAGTTGTTTTAAACCAAGAGCAATACGTTTTTTCTGGTCATCAAAATCAAGTATCGCAACATTTAATTTCTGGTCTAATTCTACAACTTCTTCCGGATGACTAACTCTTCCCCAAGATAAATCTGTAATATGGATTAAACCATCTACACCTCCAAGATCAATAAATACACCATAAGAAGTGATATTTTTCACTATTCCTTCGAGAATTTGACCTTTTTCAAGTTTAGAAATTATTTCTTTTCTTTGTTCTTCTAATTCTGCTTCTATAAGTGCTTTATGAGATACAACTACATTTTTAAACTCGTGATTAATTTTCACAACTTTAAACTCCATAGTTTTTCCTACATAAACGTCATAGTCTCTGATAGGTCTGATGTCAATTTGAGAGCCAGGTAAAAATGCTTCTATTCCAAAAACATCTACTATCATACCGCCCTTAGTTCTACATTTGATAAAACCTTTGATAATTTCATTATCATCTAAGGCATTATTTACTTTATCCCAAGAACGTAAAGCACGAGCTTTCTTATGAGAAAGAACTAATTGTCCATTTTTATCTTCTTGACTTTCAACAAAAACTTCTACATTGGCACCAATTTCTAAATCCGGAGTATATTTAAATTCACTTAAACCAATAATTCCCTCAGATTTATAACCGATATTAATTATAACCTCACGGTTTGTAATGGATGAAATTTTTCCTTGTAAAATTTCGTTCTCTCTGACAGTAGATAAAGTTTCTTTATAAATATTCTCTAATTCTTCTCTTTTTTCCTTAGAAAAATTATCATTTTCTTTATCAAGATCATCCCAGTTAAATTCTTCTGGTGGGATACTTCTATTAATATTTTGTTTAAAAGATTTTACTTTACTCTCCGTTTTATCAGAACTTTCTGTTTTTGGGAGAACTTTTTCTTCTGTTTTTTGATTTTCAACAACAGCAATATTCTCTGTTGTTTCTTGTTTTTGCTCTGTTATTTCAGAGCTTGTTTTTTGGTTTTCTTCCATTTTAAAAGAAATAAATTAATTAAATTATACTTTATATATAAAAAGAATTGTAAATCTACAATTACTTAAATTGTCGCAAAGTTAAAAACTTTTTCTTAAAAACAAATTTAATTTAAACTTTTTAAGCAATTGTTCTTTATATTTTTATAAGATTTAAAGATTTAAAAATTTAAAAAATTTTAACATTTTAACAAAATTTTATTTTTAAATTATGAAAATTTCTTTATGTCATAAAACTATTTTTGCAATTAAAAATTAGAGAAATAAATATATGCCAAAATAAGTAGATTTTATGGGATTATTATTTATATGTATTATAAAAAAATTTTTTCAAAAAAACGGCAAATTTTTTAATGTTTTTTAATTTAAAATTTTTAATATAAAAAATTTTTTTTCAAAAAAACGGCAAATTTTTAATATTTTTTAATTTAAAATTTTTGGCTATCTAACCTTTTTGTGGTGAGAATTTTTTTTATAAAAAAATTGTAAAAAATTTGTGTTTTTTCAAAATATTCTTTAAAATTCTCATTCCAAGTTTTATTATGAAATTTTTTATTTCCTTTGAAGTCAATCTAAATGTGTATGATATGATACGAAGCAAAAAGTATCATTTCTATATTTAAAAAATATGTCAGAACAAAGTATTACAAAATAGAAATGCAAGTTTTATTTCGAGCAAATAAAAATATCATTTGAAAAACATAAGAATTTTTAAAATTTATTTTTAATTTTTTAAAATTTTATACGTTTTTTGAAAAAAATATTAATTTAAATTAATATTCAATTATGAAAAAATTATTCTTACTTGATTCTTACGCTTTAATTTATCGTTCTTATTATGGTTTCATAAGAAATCCAAGAATAAATTCTAAGGATCAAAATACGTCTGCGATTTTAGGTTTTGTAAATACTTTGAACGAAATTATAACTAATGAAAAACCAACTCATATAGCGGCAATTTTTGATTTGCCAAAGCCAACTTTTAGGCATAAAATGTATCCTGAATATAAAGCACAAAGACCGAAAATGCCCGAAGATATTATTTTCGCAATTCCTTATATAAAAAAAATTATTGAATATTTTAACATTCCAATAATAGCAAAAGAGGGTTTTGAGGCAGATGATTTAATAGGTGCAATTTCCAAAAAAGCGGAAAAAAAAGGCTATAAAGTTTTTATGATGACACCAGATAAAGATTATTCGCAACTTGTTAGTGAGAATATTTTTATTTATAAACCAAGAAGAAATAATGAAAATCCTGAAATTATGGGTGTTCCAGAAGTTTTAAAAAAGTTTAAAATTAAGAAAAAAGAACAAGTAATTGACATACTTGCACTCAGCGGAGATGCTGCGGATAACATAAAAGGAGCAAGAGGAATAGGTGAAAAAACAGCACAAAAATTAATTCAAAAATTTGGAAGTTTAGAAGAAATTTATAAAAAAATTCATCTGTTAAAAGGAAAACAAAAAGAGAATTTATTAATGGGGAAAAAAGATGTTTTTTTGGCAAAAAAACTCGTTACTATAATTACAGAAATTGACATAAATTTCGATGAGGAAAAATTTCGATTAAAAAAATATAATGTTGAAAAATTAAGAGAGATTTTTAATGAGTTGGAATTTAAAGAGTTAGAAAGAAGAATTTTAGATAAACCATTGGAAAAAGGAAATTTATTTTCTTCAAATGTGCAAAATTTAAATAAAAAAAATTATAAAAACATAAAAAATGTCCAGCATAATTACATTTTTGTAAAAACTTTTGAAGACAGAAAAAACTTAATTTCTTTATTAAAAAAACAAAAAGAATTTTGTTTTGACACAGAAACCACTGGTTTAGATGTTTATAATTCTAATTTACTTGGAATGGCTTTTTCTTTTGAAAAACATAAAGCTTTTTATGTAGAATTACCAAAAGATCGTCAAGAATATACAAAAATTTTAAATGAATTTAAAGAGCTTTTTGAAACAGAAAATATTTTAAAAATTGGTCAGAATTTAAAATTTGACATTTTGATTTTGAAAAATCATAACATTAATGTCAAAGGAAAATTTTTTGATACAATGATTGCTCATTATTTGATAGACAGCGACAGCCGTCATAATTTGAATTTTTTATCAGAAAAATATTTGAATTATACTCCAGTTCCCATAGAAAATTTAATTGGAAAAAAAGGCAAAAAGCAAAAGAATTTATTATTTGTTGACATAGAAAAATTGAAAGAATATGCCGGAGAAGACGCAGATTTAACATTTCAATTGAAAGAAATTTTAGAAAAAGAATTGGAAACTTATAATTTAAAAGAAATTTTTGAAAATATTGAAATGCCTTTGATAAATATTCTTGCGAATATGGAATTCAATGGTGTCAGTTTGGATGTTGAAAATATTAAAATTTATGAGAAAAAATTAAAAAAAGAAATTTTAGACATAGAAAAAAATATTTATGAATCAGCAAATGAAAAATTTAATATTAATTCCACAAAGCAAATGGGAATTATTTTATTTGAAAGATTAAAAATTATCTCAAATCCAAAATTGACAAAAACAAGAAAATATGCAACAAATGAAAATGAACTTTTGAAATTAAAAGATAAACATAAAATAATTTCTCAAATTTTAGCTTACAGATCATTAAAAAAATTATTATCAACTTATGTTGAGGTACTTCCGAAATTGGTAAATTCAAAAACGAAAAAAATTCATACTTCTTTTAATCAAGCAATAGTTACAACCGGACGTTTAAGTTCAAGTGCTCCAAATTTACAAAATATTCCAATTACAAAAGATAAAGAAATTAGGAAGTTCTTTATTGCTTCTGATGAAAATCATATTTTTTTATCGGCAGATTATTCCCAAATAGAATTACGTTTAATGGCACATCTGAGCGAAGACGAAAATATGATAAAATCATTTAAAAATGGTGAAGATATACATACAGCAACAGCATCGAAAATTTATAATGTTGATTTAGAGAAAGTTACAAAAGAAGAAAGAAATAAAGCAAAAAGTGGAAACTTTGGAATTATTTACGGAATATCTGCAACTGGACTTTCGAGAAATTTAAAAATTTCGAGAAAAGAAGCAAAAAATTTAATAGATAATTATTTTAAAACTTATCCTAAAATTACAGATTTTATTAAAAAAAATATAGATTTTGCCAGAGAAAACGGTTTTGTAAAAACTATTTTTGGAAGGAAAAGATTTTTAAAAAATATTAATTCTCGCAACAGTCTATTAAAAGGAACAGCCGAAAGAAACTCAATTAATACACCTATACAAGGAGCAGCTGCTGATATTATAAAAATTGCGATGATAAATATTTCTAATAAATTCAAAGAAAAAAATATAAAATCTCATATGATTTTGCAGGTTCACGATGAATTGAATTTTAATGTTAAATTATCTGAATTAGATGAAGTTATGAAAATTGTAAAAAAAGAAATGCAAGAAGCTTCTAAATTAAAAGTTCAATTAATAGTTGAAATGGGAACAGGTAGAAACTGGATGGAAGCACATTAAAAAAATTATTTTTTTTAAAATATTAAAATTTTCGGCATTTTTTGGAAAAAGTTTTTTTTAAATAATTATTAAAATTTTCGGCATTTTTGGAAAAAGTTTTTTTTAAATAATTATTAAATTTTCGGCATTTTTGGAAAAAAATTTTTTTTAAATAATTATTAAATTTTCGGCATTTTTGGAAAAAAATTTTTTTTTAATAATTATTAAAATTTTCGGCATTTTTGGAAAAAAATTTTTTTTAAATAATTATTAAAATTTCGGCATTTTTGGAAAAATTTTTTTAAAAATAATTATTAAAATTTTCGGCATTTTTGGAAAAAAATTTTTTTTTAAATAAAATATTAAAATTTCGGCGTTTTTTGAAAAAAATTTTTTTTTAAATAAAATAGTATCCAAAAATTTTTAATAATGAAAAAAAGATTACAATTTAATTGATTTTTATTTTTTTTGAATTGATAATGTTTTTTTATCAAAATCTTATTTGAAATATTTAAAATAAAAAATCACAATATTGAGGATAATATATTATAATTGAGGATTTCAAATTATAATTCTGTAATAAAATTTTTTTCATTTTGAAAAAACAATTTCAAATCACATACTTTCATTTTTATTTTGGTAAAATGTTGATTTTCATAATTTTTAAATTAATTTTTATTTTATTTTTTATAAATTTTTTTTCAAATAAATTCAAAAAAAAAAAAAATAAACTTTTTTTTAAAAAAAAGTTTATTGGAAAAAATCATAAAAAACCTAAAAATTAGGTTTGTACTGTTGTAAATATTTTGTAAAAATATTAATTTCGATGAACATCATTTTGGATAAAATATATCCAAATACATCATATAAAAATCCCATTTTACCATAAAAATTGAGCGGATACGACGAAAATGTTTAATGAAGGATATTTTTTTAATGATTTTTTATAAAAAATTTTTTTATTTTAAAATTCATTTTAAATTTGCTTTTAAAAAAAAATTTAAAATGCCGGAAAAACATAATATTTTTACAAAAAATGCTGTTGGTCGTTTTATTCCTAAAACTATAAATTCTGAGAAAGTTATTCCTTTTCAAGGTTTAGGAAAATATAAACCTGAGGGAAATAAATTTTCTCCTAAAATACCAACGAATATTGATTACGATTCTTATGGCAATAAAAAAGTAAATTCTTTAAAAGAAGCATTAATTAAATCTGGTTTAAAAGATGGTATGACAATTTCTACTCATCATCATTTTAGAAATGGAGATTTAATTGCGAATAAAGTTTTTGATATTGCTAAGGAGTTAAATATTAAGAATTTACGATGGTTTCCATCTGCATCTTTTCCTTGCCACGAACATTTAATTCCTTATCTCGAAGATGGAACTATCAATAGAATAGAAGGAAGTATGAACGGTATTTTAGGACGTTTTTGTTCTGATGGAAAAATGAAGGGTACAGCAGTTTTGCGTTCTCACGGAGGGCGTTATCAAGCGATACAAGATGGAGATGTTAAAATAGATATTTCTGTTATTGGTGCTTCTTGTGCGGATAATTTTGGAAATGCAAATGGTGTAAATGGAAAATCGGCAAGTGGTTTACTTGGTTTTGCTCTTGGCGATTCTCAATATGCTGATAAAGTTATAGTTGTTAGTGATAATTTTGTTCCATTTCCTTGTGTCCCTTGGCAAATACAGGGAAATTATGTAGATTATACTGTTGAAATGAAAAAAATTGGTATTCCAGAAAAAATTATTTCTGGTACAACAAAGATCACTAAAAGTCCAGACCGTCTTTTACTTGCCGAAATGACAGCAGATTTTTGTGAAGCAACAGGAATTATAAAAGATGGTTTTTCTTTTCAAGCCGGAGCAGGTGGAACAGCACTTTCAGTGGCGGTTTTCTTTGCAGAAAAAATGCGAAAAAAAAATATAAAAGCACGTTTTGCCAGAGCAGGAAGTAATAAATATCTTGTTGAAATGTTGGAAGAAGGTTTGGTAGAATATATTTTAGATGGACAAACTTTTGATTTAGAAGGAGTACGTTCTATGCAAGAAAATTCAAATCACGTTTCTACAAGTCCTTTTACATCTTATAATTATCATAGCAAAGGAAATTTTGCATCTTTTGTTGATGTTGTAATTCTTGGTGCTACAGAAGTGGATTTAAATTTTAATGCAAATGTGGTTACACATTCTGACGGATATTTATTACACGGAATTGGTGGATGGCAAAATTGTTTATTTTCAAAAACAGTAATTTTGCCTGTTCCTTTATTTAGAGACAGAATACCTGTAATTCGCGATGAAGTAACAACAATTTGTGGTCCAGGTGAATTAATAGATGTAATTGTTACAGAAAGAGGTATCGCAATTAATCCACGTCGTAAAGACTTAATAGAAAAAGCAAAAAAATCTAATTTGCCAATTAAAAGCATAAAAGAACTAAAAGAAGAAGCAGAAAAAATTTGTGGTAAACCTGAAGAAATTAAATATGCAGAAGAAATAATTGCTGCAATTAAATGGGTAGATGGTACAGTTATAGATGTTGTAAAAAAAGTAATTTAAATTTTAAAAATCCCAATTTTCAAAAAAAATCGGGATTTTTATTTTTTTATAAATTATAAAAAATGTTAAAATATTGGCGTTTTTTTGAAAAAAATTTTAAAAAATTTATTTATTAAAAATAAAATAATGGCATATAGTAATTTTAAAACAGCAAAACAAATTGTTAAACATTTTGGTATTACACCAAAATATAAAAAATTATTTGATAAAATAAAAAGAATAGAACCGTCAGAATGGTTAAAAACAAGTTTATCTTATAGTTCTCTTGCTCGTTCCAATAATGAAAAAACTAAATCAGAAGCAATAGTACAACCAATTATAATTGAGTTGGTTAAAAGAAATGAAAATTTTATAACTTATTATTCAGGTATTGATATTGTTGCTGATATTGATAAGGGATTAAATGGAGAATGTGATTTTGTCATATCTAAGGATACTGGCAATTTAGATATAAATACTCCTATTTTCCAAATTGTAGAGGCAAAAAATCACGATATTAATATTGGAATAGCACAATGTTGTTCGCAAATGATTGGCACTAAAATATATAACGAAAAAGAAGGAGTTAGCAAAATAATAATTTATGGTTGTGTTACCACCGGAAATAATTGGTTATTTATGAAACTTGTCGAAGACGAAATTTTTATTGATAAACAAATTTATTATTTAAATGAAGTAGATAAAATAATTGGAATTTTACAAACAGTTATTGATAATATAATTAAAAATTAAAATAATATCAATTTTTTTTAATTAAAAAAAATATTAAAATTTCGGCGTTTTTTGAGAAAAATTTATTTTTAATAAAATATAAAAATTTCGGCGTTTTTTGAGAAAAAGTTATTTTAAATAAAATATTAAAATTTCGGCGTTTTTTGAGAAAAATTTATTTTTAATAAAATATAA
>JAOZVH010000017.1:0-6741 GCA_029938235.1 Bacteroidales bacterium | reverse complement strand
GCGTTTTCTGGAAAAAATTTTTTTAAAATAAATTATTAAAATTTTGGCGTTTTCTGGAAAAAATTTTTTTAAAATAAATTATTAAAATTTTGGCGTTTTCTGGAAAAAGTTTTTTTTAAATAAATTATTAAAATTTTGGCGTTTTCTGAAAAAAATTTTTTTAAAATAAATTATTAAAATTTTGGCATTTTTTGGAAAAAAATTTTTTTTAAATAAATTATTAAAATTTTGGCATTTTTTGGAAAAAATTATTTTAAATAAATTATTAAAATTTTGTCGTTTTTTGGAAAAAATTATTTTTAATAAATTATTAAAATTTCGGCGTTTTTTTGGAAAAATTTTTTTTAATAAATTATTAAAATTTTGATGTTTTTTAAAAAAAATTTTTTAATAAATTATTAAAATTTCTGCGTTTTATTGATTTTTTTTTAAATAAATTATTAAAATTTTGTCGTTTTTTTGATTTTTTTTATATGAAAGTTTTCAGTTACTTAACTGAAAATAAAATTTAATTTATCAATAGAAAAACAAGAAATTAAAAAAAAAATTCCTATCAATATTTTTTAAAAACATAAATTACATATATGCAATAATTTTTATCTTCTTGTTATTAAATATTCTTGGTCTAATCCTTTTTTATGTTTTTGTATAATATTTACTAATTTAATTATCTCTGGATGAGCAGAAAAGTCAAAGTTTTTTAAATTTTGTTTTTGTTCATTATATCTTTTTGAATTTCCTCTATTATAAATTAATTTTTCAATATTATCAGGTACATAAAAATTACATCGTAATGGATTATTTATTTTTTGTTTAAATTCCGTAATGTAAATATGAACACCTTTTAAGTCAAAATCTCCAAAATGCAAATAATTATTTTTTGTTTGTTTTATCCATTTACTTATTGCTATACTGTTCGAAAATCTTAACAAGAATATAGGTTTTATATTATGAAATAAATCTTTTTGTTTATGAATTAATTTAAAATTTTCTGAGTTTTCTATTACAACAATTGTTGCATTATCATTTATTTCAAAATTTTGCCAATTGTTTATATGTAATGATATTCCGTTTGTCGTTCTAAGATTAATATTTTTATTATTAATTTTTCCATTAATATTTTCATAAGTTTTAAGTAAAAATCCATCTAATGACCTATTTGTTTTTAATTTTGAATCACCGCTTACATTTACCATTTCTGCCTTAGTACTATCTTTATTTTGCAAAACATTTATATAATTTTTCAAACTATAAATTTCGTATTTTGCATTTAAATATTTTTCTAGTCTTTCTGCACTTTGACAAAAAACTACCTTTTTTTTGCGAATTATTTTATTGTCAGACAATAATCCGTCATCGATTAATTGCTTAATAATATTAAGACCTTTTTTTGAAAAAATATTAAAACTAAGACTTTCGCCTTGTTTAAGTTTTTGTATTTGTTTTGCTAATTTTAGATTTATTTCCATATTTTTAATTTAAATAAAATTTATAAGTAATTGTTCTATTGAAACTGTATTATCATCTTCCTTTGTGAGTTTGTATGTGTAATTATATTTTCTCTCCAATTTGCTTTCATTTGGCAATCCATTAATAATAAAGATATTTCTTTCATTTGCAAAATTTATTAATTCTTTCAAATATGGTGCAGATATTCTTCCTACTTCATCAATTATGCAATGTATTTTAAATTTATGTCTTGATTTATATTTAGATTTTTCAATAAAAACGCTTAAAAGACTTATAAATACAATTGATTTAACCAATAAATCTGTTCCGTCAGAACCAATATCTTTTAATTTGTCTGTCCAATTTGTTTCGTTTCCTCCCTCTTTTATTTTAAAATATATATTGAAAAGATCTACAAGTGCAATTTCTTCTGTATTATTTTCTTCTATTGTATTTATCAAGTTAATAATTAACTCAACTGATTTGTCAGTAATTTTGTTCTTTTTTGAAAAATTAAAAAAGAAATTATCATAAGATTCAAAATTATCTTCTTTATATTTTATAATTTCTTTCAAACGTTTTAGAACTTTATTGTCTTTATTAGGTTCTGCTTTTATTTTTATATATTCTATTAATTTTGCATTATCAAATTTAGCTTTAGCAAAATCATCCTCTAATTTTCTAACAGTTTTTTGTATAAGATAATTTTTTGATTGTAAATTGTTTAATTTATCTGAAATTAAATCCACAATCATTGTAAATTGTTTTCCGATTTCTTTTAATGATACTTCTAATTTATTTTTAATTATAAAATCGTTTAATAATTCTGCAAATTTTTCATATTTTTCTTTTTCATCAGATTTTTTAAAATTAAAATGATTATTAGTTTCAAACTTACTCAGAAAATTATTAATTAATTTTTTTAGTTCATCTTTTGCATCTCGTAAATCATCTTTATTTGAATACCAACTATTTATAGTTAAATTAAGATTTTCCTTTTGCTTTGTAGCTGTTGCATTATTGAATAATAATTTGTGTTCAATAAATTTTTCCTCAATTTTTTCAAAACGTTCTAATCCTTCTTGAAAGACTTTATTTTTATTTGATAATTCATTTTTAATTTTGTTTAGTTCTTCAATTTTATCATTATATTTCTGCATCTTTTCTTTATATTTTTTTTCGTTTTTAATTAAAGAATCGTTTAGTTTTTTCTTCTCTCGTTTGAAAAAATCTGTTTTATCAAATAATTCCGTTTTGTGCCTTTCATAATCTGAAACAAGTCCTGAATTTTCTTCAATTTTGCTTAAAATATTTTTTAATCGTTCAATATTTTCTTTGCTACTGTTTATTAATTCTTTATCAATATTATTTTTTGAAAACATCTTTTTTTGTTGTTTTTCGATTTCATATTTTTGATCAATAAAATATTCTTTTTTTTTTGTTTTTTCTATTTCTATATTTTCTATTTCAATATTATACTTTTCAATTTCTTTTTTTGTTTCTTTCTTCTTAATTGATTTTTCTTCTTTTAATTTTTTATTAAATTTCTTATTTAATATCTCAAGTTGATTTTCTAATTCTTTAAATTCCTTTTTTGTTTTTTCTTCTTTGTCAAATAAAGTTCGCAAATCTTTTTTTCGATATTCATTTACTTTTTCATACAGTTCTTTTTTATCTAAATCTAATTTGTTGACTTTTTGTGTATCAATTTTATTATAATGTTTTATATAGTTATAAACTTTTGTGCCAAATAATGCCAAATGGTGACATAATGACATTCGAATTTATTTTACTGTTTTTAGGACAGATGGCATACTACACACCTCTATTGGATACTGAAATTCTCCAACTACTTTTTTAAGAATATTTAAAGCTCCATTTAAATCTGCGTTTATTAATTTGCCTTTTGAAGATTGAAATAAGCCTCTTTTTATTCTCTTTCCTAAATATTTTTTATGCTTACAAATCTTTTCATTATCTAAGAATGAACATTTTGAGGTATAACTTTCTTCATGTAAAATAACATTTATTCCCTCTAATTTACATTTATAAGATAAGAGCTGATTAAATTTATCATAAGGAATTTGAACAAAATTTTGATTATTCTTTTTACCTATATTGATGTTTTGTTTCCACAATTTATTTTTACCTATCACTAAGGTATTGATTTTGTTAGAAACTAAAAAATTCACAATATATCTGCTTGTTTTATGTAAATAATCTTTTATTTTGTTGTTTCTCTTATAGAATAATCTTTTTATTCTGTTGCTTGATTTCTTTTTACTATTCTTTGCAAGTTCAGATTTATAGAAAGCTAATTTTTTATTAAAGAACTGATTGATAGATTTTAAGGGTCTGCCATTGATAATAATTGATTTTAAAACATTACTTCCTATGGTAGCTAAATTATTTACGCCCAAATCAATAGAACAATATCTATTATTGTCTAATTTAATTTTTTTTTCTTCTTTTTGATAAACAATTTCACATACAATATGATTACCCCTATGTAAAAATCTAACTTGCCTAATAGCTGTTTGCTTCGTTTTGATAAAAATATTAGAGGTGCCTGAAGGTTTGATAATGCCTTGTTTCAAATATTTTTTAGATATTCTTTGATTGGTATAAATCAGCATAAATCTACCTTTTTTATTAAGATATTTAGGTATCCTTACTTTTTTTAATTTTTTTGAATTTAATAATGAAAAAAAGGATTTAAAATTCTGCTCAATAATTTTTAAAGTTTGTTGGGAAACTTGAGTATTTAAAGCATAATAATCAATTTGTTTATTTTTGATAAATTCATTGTTTATTGCTATATAATTTTTAAACTTTTTTGTAGCAAAAAAATGTTGTCTAATGGCATACAAACCTGCATTATAAAGATTTTTAGAAAGAAAACATAAATAATCCAATTCTTTAAAAATATCTGTACCTCTTTTAATAATATGTTTTTCAACAAGTTTCATCAGATAACTCTTTTATAATTTGTTTTTCTTCTTTCATGTAAAATATCCTACAACAATGATGCCAAATTTATTGTCATTATTTGGCATCATTTGGCACGATTATTTGTAAACATTTTTGATACTATTTTATTTAAATATTCATAAGCTTCTAATACAATGTATTTTTCTTCTATTATATCGTATAGTTCAACAAAATTATTTTTTTCAAGTTCTTTTATAATATTTTTTATTTTTTCATAATTTGTTTTTCCTTCAATATTCATTTTTCTTAATTTCTCTCTAAGTCTTGCTGTATTTTCACATTCTAATTTGATTTGTGAAATAGAAAATATTTTTCCGATTAAAATTTTATCGTCAAGACTATTAAATATATCTAAAATATCAATGAATTTTTCAAATTGAATTATTTTCCGTTCAATTTCCTGTTCGTTTGCATTTGGTTTACTGAAATAAAAATATCCATTATCATCTTCAAGCATAAAATCAATATTTAGAAAGTAGTTTTTCAAATCCTTAAAATTATTTTTGATTATATCAAAATATTTTTCATTTTTACCCCTTTCAGATATAAATTTTCCTTTGCTTAAAATAGAAAATATTTCATTTGTACGTCCTGGTAATCTTTTCATATTTAGTTCTTATTTTTTGGAAATATTACTGCATATCCTAATTTATTTTTTTTCCCATTTTTATCTTCGTAAAAATAATATTTTATTTCTTTATTAAAATAAATTTTTTTTTCAAAATCAAGTGAAATTTCTACAAAATAACTCAATTTATCATCTATTTCTTGTGGGATTTTTACAGGAAACTTATTTTGAAAAATGAAATTAAATAAATCTAAATTACTTTTTTCGAATTTTTCAAAAAATTTATCAATATTTAATCTTTGTATTTCTTTTTTATTTTTTGTTTTTTTCTTAATTTGTTTTCTGCTTTTAAGAGGTTCTTCATTTTTTCTATTTATTTTTTTTCTTACATTTTTTAAAATTTTTCTTCCTTTATCATTATTTGTTAGAAAATCAATAGGAACATTCCATTTAAAACTTTCTATTTTATTAAATAAAAGCGAAGTGTTTTTCTGAAAAAAAATCTCTATATTTGTTTTAGATCTAAGTTCGGCATTATCACGCAGTTCTTTAATTTTATGAATTTTTTCTATAATTTCAGAATTAATTTTAATTCTATTTAAATAATCTATTATTTGTGCTTGAATATTAATTAAATATTCTTTGTTTTCGTAAAATGTTTTTTTAAGCTCGTATTGTAAAAATTGTATATCATTATCTCTTACATTGTTGAAAAATCCTTTTTTTTCCTCTAAAAAATCCTTTGTTTCTTCAATTAATTTTAAAATATCATCTCTTTCTTTTCTGTAATTATTAAGTTTTTTTAATCTGTTGTTATAATTTTGTTCTGTTTTAAAAGTTCTATCAACTTGATTATCTAATAATATTATTTGTCTTCTTATTGTATTGTTTACTTTTCGTAAAGTTTTTTTTATATTTCTTAAATATTTAATCTGATTATCATTCTTATAATAAGAAATATTATTTTTAAGATTTTTAATATCTCCACTAATTGTTTCTGTATTTATTTCGCCAATTTCTAAATAATCTTCAATTAAAGTAATTATCCTGTCGTCAAGATTTATTTTTCCGTTTTTTTCGTTTATAATATTGTGGATGAGCAATCTGTTAAAAATATTTTCTGGATTTGAACTTGTAATATACGAAATTATTTCATCTTTTTGCAAATTATCTTTTTTTCCAAAAAGAGTATCAATCACTTCTTTTCCTTGATTAAGAATTTGAATAAATTGTTTTATGCTTATTTTTAATGGCATTTATTTTTGTTTTTTTTAATTACTCTTATCATAAATGTGATAATAATTATTTTATTTTTTGTGCGCTAAGATAAAAAATAAAATAAAATTAAATATAATTTTGCGGTAAAATATTTTATAAAATTATTTTCACTTAATTTTATAGCATTTTCAAATTTTTTTAAATTATAAAAAATCATTAAAATTTTAATGATTTTTTTCTCATAAAATTAATTATTTTACAATATTATTAAAATCATTAAAAAATTGCCATTTTATTGAAAAAATTTTTTTTTAATTATAAAAATTCATAAAAAATTGGCGATTTTTTGAAAAAAAATTTTTTAAATAAATTATTAAAATTTTGGCGTTTTCTGAAAAAAAAATTTTTTTTTAATAAATTATTAAAATTTGGTCGCTTTTTTAAAAAAAACTTTTGGCTATCGAACTTTTTTGTGGAGGAGAATTTTTTTCATAATCAAAATTGTGAAAAATTTG
>JAOZVH010000326.1 GCA_029938235.1 Bacteroidales bacterium | reverse complement strand
TATTTAAATAAAAATGACGAAAAATATTAAAATTTTGGGCGATTTTTGAAAAAAAATTTTTTATTTTGAAATTATAAAAATATTAAAATTTTCACGAATTTTGAAAAAATTTTTTAATTTCAAAATAAAAAACATTAAAATTTTGGGCGTTTTTTGAAAAAAAATTTTTTGATAATTGCTTATGAATGTTAATTTATTTTTGCTTTTAAAGTTGCATATTATGAAAAAGTTTGCATTTTATAAAAAAATTATTTTTTTTTGAATTTTATTAAAATTAATATTATTTTTAATAAAATTTTTTTATGAAAAAAACTGATTTTTTAGTAATTGGTTCAGGACTTGCGGGTTTAAGTTTTGCTTTGAAAGTTGCAGATTATGGAAAGGTTTGCATAGTTACAAAAACAAATTTAGAGGAAACGAATACCTCTTATGCACAAGGCGGTATCGCAGCTGTAACTTACGAGAAAGATTCTTACGAAAAACATATAAAAGATACTTTAATTGCAGGTGATGGAATTTGTGATGAAGAAGTTGTAAAAATGGTGGTTTCTGAAGCACCGGAGCAAATCAAAGAGCTTTTAAAATGGGGAGCAAAATTTGATAAAAAATCTGACGGAGCTTTTGATTTAGCTAAGGAAGGAGGACATTCTGAGCATAGGATTTTACACCATAAAGATAATACTGGTTTTGAAATTCAAAGGGCTTTAAACGAGAAAGTAAAATATCATAAAAATATCGAAATCCTTGAAAATCACTTTGCTATAGATTTAATTACTCAGCATCATTTAGGTTCAAAAATAAAAAGAAATAATAAAAATATTGAATGTTATGGAAGTTATATTTTGAATATTTCTAACAATGAAATAAAAACTGTACTTGCAAAAACTACTTTAATTGCAACAGGTGGAATAGGAAATATTTATGCCACAACAACAAATCCAATCATTTCTACCGGAGATGGAATTGCTATGGTTTATCGTGCAAAAGGCTTGATTGAAAATATGGAATTTGTACAATTTCATCCTACTTCTTTGTATAATTCTAATGAACGTCCTTCTTTTTTAATTACCGAAGCAATGCGTGGTTCCGGAGCCATTTTAAAAACTAAAAAAGGAAATGTTTTTATGAAAAAATATGACAAAAGAGGTTCACTTGCTCCTCGTGATATTGTTGCTCGTGCCATAGATAATGAAATGAAAATACTGGGAGATTCTTTTGTTTATCTTGATGCAAGACACATAGATTTAAAAGAATTAAAATCTCATTTTCCGAATATTTATAAAAAATGTATGGAAATTGGGATAGATATAAAGAAGGAAATGATACCTGTTATTCCGGCTGCTCATTATCTTTGCGGAGGAATAAAAGTGGATAAATCGGCAAAAACTTCTATAAAATATTTATATGCAGCCGGAGAAACTACAAATACCGGACTTCACGGAGCCAACAGATTAGCTTCAAATTCTTTAATAGAAGCCATAGTTTATGCTGATAAAGCTGTAAAAAGTGCTTTAAAAGATTTTATGGAAAATGATTTTAATACAAAAATTCCAAAATGGAATGATAAATCCACTTCAAATAATGAGGAAATGATTTTAATTACTCAAAATTTTAAGGAATTACAGCAAATTATGAGTAATTATGTTGGAATAGTACGTTCTGATTTAAGACTGAAAAGAGCACTTGTTCGTTTGGAAATTATTTATAAAGAAACAGAAAATTTATTTAAAAAATCTAAAATTCATAAGAAAATTTGTCAGCTGAGAAATGCCATAAATGTTTCTTATTTGATTATAAAAATGGCAGGAATGAGAAAAGAAAGTATAGGATTACATTATACAATTAACCATAAAAAAAAATAAATAATCTATTTTTTAATGAGGAATTTTTAATGAGAAATATGAATGTTTTTATTTTTAATAAAAAAAATTCCACAATACAAACAAAATATATAAAATTATATTTGGGTTTTTTTGAAAAAATCGACATTATAATCATTTTAAAAATATTTGATTATATTTTAACCATTTTTCCACATTTTTATTTACAAAATGATAAAAACCCAGTAGCATTGGATCCTTGTTTCTACCATCCATGCCATTATATTATTTATTTATGCAAATATTTATAATTTTATTTAAACCATTGCTAGAATTTATAAAGATATTTTTTTCGCATAATTTGGAATATAATAATAATTTATTCAAAATATTCATTAATTTTGTAATGTTATAACATTTTTGATGTATTTTTTTAGAATTTTTTTTTTTATTTTGAATATCTTTCTCAAACCGTACCATAATATGTCATTATTTTTTTAAGAATTTTTTCATTTTTAATTTCATATTTACTAAAATAATTGTAGCAAATTTTTTTTCAAATGAAAATAATCCAATATAAGTAAATTTTTTTCCATTTAAATTTTTTTAAAATTGATAATATTTGTTTTTTGAATCCAAAATAAAATAAATTATATTCATCAATTTATTTTCCAATAAAAATGATTTAAATTTAATAAAATATCGAATTCTTATTT
>JAOZVH010000016.1 GCA_029938235.1 Bacteroidales bacterium | reverse complement strand
TTTTTTAAATTTCGAAATTAAAAATATTAAAATTTTGGTCGTTTTTTGAAAAAAATTTTTTAATTTCAAAATAAAAAATCTTAAAATTTTGGACGTTTTTTGAAAAAAATTTTTTAATTTCAAAATAAAAAATGTTAAAATTTTGGACGATTTTTGAAAAAAAATTTTTTTAATTTCAAAATAAAAAATGTTAAAATTTTGGACGATTTTTGAAAAATTTTTTTTTAAATTACAAAAATTTTAATTTTTTAAACGCTGAAAATTTTAATTATTTCATCTCTATTTTTATTATTACAAATATTTTTTCCTGATTTTGTAAATAATAAAAAATCTATACGTTTTTTATAATGTTTTACAACTTTATTTCTGACTATTTTCATGGTACTGTTCAAGAATTTATTTTCTTCTGTAAACGCTTCGCTCAAAATCGCCACACAAGATGGCAGCCATCTTTCAGGAAATTCATTTTCATATTTTCCACCTTTTTTGTATTTATTAATTTCTTTTTGCAAAAGCTCCATTAATGCATCTTGTCCGTCTTTTTGCTCAACATATAATTTTTTTTCTTTTAAGAAATTTTGCAAAGCTGTTTTATTTGGAACAATCAAAACAATTGTATATGGATTTTGATTATTATGCAATATGCATTGGTCTATATATTTCGAATGTTCTACCAATGCTTCTTCTATTCCTTCCGGACTAAATTTTTCTCCGTCGCTACTTATTAATAAACTTTTCGAACGACCAACAACATAAATAAAATCATCTTTATCAAAATAACCCAAATCCCCTGTATAAAGCCATCCATTTTTTATTGTTTCGGAAGTTGCTTTTGGATTTTCCCAATAAGATTTCATAACATTATCGCCCTTCACAACTATCTCACCTTTTTCGGTTTTATTTAAAATTTTTCCATTTTCATCACAAATTTTCACTTCTAAGTTTTTCACAAGAAAACCAGAAGTCCCTAATTTATGTTTATTCTTAGAATTAGAAGAAATAATTGGCGAAGCCTCCGAAAGTCCATAACCTTGAAACATTGGAATTTTCAAAGCATAAAAAAATTTTTGCAATTCTATATCTAAGATTGCTCCTCCACCTATAAAATATTTTAAATTCCCACCAAAATTTTTTCTTATTTTAGAAAAAATTAATTTGTCATAAAGATTATATAATGGCTTTTTTAAAAAACGAAAACTATCTTTTTCAAAACCATTTTGATTATAAGAATATGCAAATTTTAAAGCTTTTTTAAAAAGTTTCTCTGCACCTTTTTTTCTTATTCCATTTTCAATATTCTTTTTGAAATTCTTTGCAAGAGCAGGAACACTAAGTAATAAATGTGGTTTTATTTCTTTAATATTTATGGGGATATTTTTCAAAGTTTGAATGTAGGATTTTCCAACTTGAACAGAAGCAATGCTCGCTCCATTTGACATAAAAGTATAAAGTCCAGCGGTATGAGCAAAAGAATGATCCCAAGGCAAAATAATTAAAGTTCTAAAATAAGATGGAATTTCCATCAAACTGTTTGCCTGTTCAACATTTGTAACATAATTTTTATGCGTTAAAACAACGCCTTTTGGGTCAGATGTTGTTCCGGAAGTGTAAGAAATATTTACAATATCATCTTCTTTTATTCCAGAAACAACTTTTTTAAATTTTTCTTCATTTTCCATCAAAAATTTTTTTCCTTTTTCTATAAGTTCTAAAAAACAAATTTCATCTCTGAAAAGTTTTATTTTATCCAGAACAATAATTTTTTCTAAATAACTTAATTCATTTTTTATTCTTCTAATTTTTTCTATATGATTTCCAGAAACAATAATTATTTTACAATTAGAATGTTCCAAACGAAACTTTAATTCAAGATCTTCATTAATTTTAACAGAAATCGGAACACAAATTCCACCAGCATACAAAATTCCCAATTCACTTATTAACCAATCATTACGACCTTCGGAAATTAAAGCAATTCTATCTCCTTTTTTAAAACCCATATCCATTAAACTTCCCGCAAATTCACAAACTAATTTTTGTACATTTTTGTAAGTAGTTCCTTTATATTTATCAGTTTTTTTTTCCCATAAAAAAATATTCTTACTGTATTTTTTTACACTATTTTCAAAAAGGTTAATTATTGTTTTCATAATTTCTAAAATTAAAATTTGTCTTAAAAATATAATTTTTTTAATATTTTTATAAAAAAAAATTTTTTTAATAATTTGGCAAAAATTTTAATGTTTTTTTATTTTAAATTAAAATAAAAATTTTCAAAAATCGTCCAAAATTTTAATATTTTTTATTTTGAAATAAAAAAAATTTTTTTCAAAAATCGTCCAAAATTTTAATATTTTTTATTTTGAAATTAAAAAAAAATTTTTTTCAAAATTCGTCCAAAATTTTAATATTTTTTATTTTGAAATAAAAAATTTTTTTTCAAAAAATGCCAAAATTTTAATATTTTTAATTATCAAAAAAATTTTTTTTTTCAAAAATCGTCCAAAATTTCAATATTTATTTATTTGAAATAAAAAAAATTTTTTTCAAAAAATGCCAAAATTTTAATATTTTAAAAAATACAACATTCTAGGTTTCTTTTTTTTAACACCAATGTTTGATTAGAATAATTTGCCAAAAATTTTAATAATTAAAATTTAATAATGTGCGGTGAAAACACCGCACAGGCGCAGATTTTTCATTATAATTTTATAAAAAAAATATTTTTATTTTTTTTTAAATTTATTTTTTAATTGAGAATTAAAATAAATTTTTTTTATTAAATTTGAAATTTATAAAATTATTGAAAAATGAAAATTTTATATTATTCTCCGCATCCAAATTTGAATAATGCTGACGATACAGGTTATGCAACTCATATCAATGAAATGATAAGTGCTTTTGAAGATTTGGGTCATAAAGTTTTACCTTTAATTATGGGTGGCAGAGAAAAAAGAAATGTTCAAGAAATACAAACTTCTTTTTTTAAGAAAATTTTAAAAAAAATCATTCATAGATATATTTGGGAAAGTTTAAAAGATATTAATTTAAGAAAATTTGATATTTATGCAAAAAGTAAATTAATAGAAAAAGTTAAAAAATTCGCTCCAGACATAATTTATGAAAGAGCAAATTATTTTCAATCTTCTGGAGTTGAAGTTGCAAAACAATTTAAAATAAAACATATTTTAGAAGTTAATTCGCCTTATGTAGAAGAACGAATTAATTTACAAGGAAAATCTTTTTTTTTAAAAAAAGCTCAAAAAATTGAAAAAAAAATTTTATTAAATACAGATAGGATTTTAGTTGTTTCAAGTTCTTTAAAAGATTATTTTTTAAAAAAATATCATTTAAATGAGAAAAAAATTTTTGTTACGCCAAATGCAATAAATATTAATAAAATTAAAATTGATGAGAATTTAAAATTAAATTTAATAAAAAAATATAATTTAGAAAATAAAATTGTCATTGGTTTTGTGGGTTCTTTTTTTAAATGGCACGGAATAGATTTATTAATTAATGCTTTTAAAGTTTTAAATAATAAATATGAAAATATAAAACTCTTGATAGTTGGAGATGGAGATATTTTTGAAGAACTAAAAGAATTATCTTCAAATAATAAAAATATTATTTTCACTGGTTCTATAAAACATAAAAATATTTTTTCTTATATAGATTTGATGAACATTTCTGTTATGGCAAAAACTAACTGGTATGGTTCTCCTGTTAAAATTTTTGAATATGGAATAATGGAAAAAGCAATTATTGCCCCAAATGAAATTCCGTTAAAAGATGTTATGACAAATAAAAAAGATGGATTATTAATCGAATCAGATGTAAAATCATTAACTGATGCTATTGAATTTTATATTGAAAATAAAAATTTAATGAAAGATTTTGCTTTAAGTTTTAAAAATAAAATTATTAAGCATCGCCAATGGATTAATAATGTTGAAATTGCTTTAAAAACTTTTTAAAAAATCATGAAAAAAATAGTTTTATTAACAGATGGTATTTTCCCTTTTGTTCTTGGAGGAATGCAAAAACATTCTTATTATAGTGCGAAATATTTTGCGAGAGATGAAATATTTACTGATGTTTATCATTTTATTCCGAATGATAAAAAACATTTGAAATTAAAAGATTTTTTTTCCGAAAAAGAGATAAATTTTTTAAATTTTTATGAAATAGATTTTCCAAAATCTATTTATTTTCCCGGACATTATCTTTATAATTCTTATATTTTCTCAAAAAATATTTTTGATATTTTAATAAAAAATTTAAAAAATGTTAAATTAATTTATGCACAAGGTTTTTCTGCTTGGTATTTATTGAAAAATAAAACTAAAATAAATAATTCTATAAAAATAGCTGTTAATTTTCATGGTTTGGAGATGTTCCAAAAAACAGTAAATTTTAAAAATTTATTTGAAAATCATTTATTAAAAAAACCAGTTTTGTATAATTTGAATAGATCTGATTTTGCCATTTCACTTGGTGGAAAATTAACAAATATTTTATATAAAAACACAAAATATAAAGAGAAAATTAAAGAAATTTCCATTGGAATAGAAAAAAAATGGCTTTTTAATGGTGAAATTAAAAATAATAAAATTAGAAAATTTGTTTTTATTGGTCGTTATGAAAAGCGAAAAGGTATTCCACAATTACAAAATATTTTAAAAAATATAGAAAAAGATTTAAAATATTCTTTTGAATTTATAGGAGCTATTCCCGAAAATATACGTTTAAAAGATGAAAAAATAATTTATCATGGTGTAATTTTAGAAGAAAATAAAATTATGCATATTTTACAAAATGCTGATTTTATTGTAGTTCCAAGTTTTTCTGAAGGTATGCCGACAGTAATTTTAGAAGCAATGTCTTGTGCTTGTGCAGTAATTGCTACCGATGTAGGAGCAGTAAATTGTTTAGTAAATGAAAAAACTGGCTGGTTAATAGAAGCCGTAAATTTAAAACAATTAGAAAAAAGTATTATTCAAGCAATTTCAATTTCGGATAATGAGCTTTTAGAAAAAAAGAAAAACGCTTTATCTTTAATAAAAGAAAAGTTCTTATTAGAAAAAGTTATAGAAAAAACATTGAAAGAATTAAGGTTCAATGATTAGATTTTTTTTCCGTAAAAATGACATTTTTTTTAATTTTATTTTTGCATAAAAATATTCAAAAATTCTAATCATTTGGTAAATTTTTAGCGATATTATTTGGAGTTCGGAATAAGTATTATTCGCAAACCCATAGGTTTATTTACTGTTTCTAATGCGTATTCAAAGTAAGTTTACTTTTGCTTTTACAAAGTAATATTCCGATACTTGGATTATCTTCTGGATATTTTACGGTTTTATCTAATAAATGTAGATACCAATTAAGTTGATGGAATATTCTGGTTTAAATTCATTTACCTTTAATTCTATTGCGATTAAAGATTTTAATTTTCTATGAAAAAATAATAAATCAATGAAATACTCTTTATCATCTAATTCTAAAAAAACTGTTGTCCCATAAAACAAAAATCAGAACCAAATTGCCCAAGTGTTTTTGTAATATTTTTTACAATTAATTTTCAAGTTGTCTTTCTGTATGTTGTTCATCTAATTCTAAAATAGATAAATTATATTCATCTTTAAATCGTAAAGAATAATTTATTAATTCTTTTTTTGTAAGTGTATTTTTAAAATTGCTTTGAAAATTAATCGTTTTTGTATAATCGTCAATTTTATTTTTTCTTGTAAAATAACCTACTCCATGCTCCTTCTATAGCCTTTTCTAAATAAAAACTTATTGTTAATTACTTTTATCTTGCTAAAAATGAGTGATGTATGTCCCCAAGGTAATTTCGCCACAACTTGTGGCGAAATTTGATTTTTAGATATTTCTTCAAAAACCAATTTCATTCTATATAAATTTCTGCTTGAAAAACCTTTTAAGCCTGTAAATTCTGCTCTTAAATCTTTTGAAAGCCTATCTATTACAGAAATCCCCAACCATTTTTTACTTGCTGAGAAATTGTTTTGCCGATTTCTAAATACAAGAAAATCATTTCTTTATTTACAGAATAACAATTTATAACGAGTTTGAATTATTCTGTTTTTCAGTAAAGAAAATGTTTTTATATAATTATCAGGAATAATATTCATACTTTATTTTATTATAAATAATTTAAAATGACTTTTTAGATATTCGCTTAAATTTCTAATAAAAATTTATAATCTGTTTCTGTAGCATTTCTTAAAATTATATTTTCAAAATATTTTTTCTCATAACTTTCTAATTTATCAGAATTTAATAAATATTTATGACCTTGATATAATTTAGAAATAGCTATTTTAAAACTTTCGAGCATTTCTTTCCAGTTTTTTGCCTTAATTTTTTTCAGAGAAATGCTAATTACGGGATAACTATTTTGATACTTTTCACAAAAATTTTTATTTTTTGATATTTCAAATTCAGAAAATAAATTTTTAATATTTTTATTTCTAATGTCAAAAAAATGCCTTATCATAGATAAGTTCAAAGTTTTACCAAAACGACGTGGACGTGCATAAGCAAAACATCATTTGCACTAGAAAAAAATTCAGAAATTAATAATTTTTATCTACAAAATAATGATTGTTTTCAACAATTAATCGAAAATCCGAACGACCAATTTTTAATTTTTTTTCATTTTTCATTATAATTTTTTAAATTAAAACGAGAATTATAATAAATAATTTTATGAAAAAAAAGTTTTTTTTTTCATAAAAACGACATTTTTTTTAAATTTTTTATTTTTTCTGCTACGGCAAAACCAAATAATTTATAAATTAGAAGATAAGTTTTTGTTGTTGCTGTAGTTTGTTTTGGAATAAAATTTTTCGGAATATTTTTTTTATAAAATTCAATTCATTTTTTAAATTAAAATTACATAAATTTTTAATACTGTCGAATAAATTTTGATAAATTATTGATTTTAATATTTTGTTCTGTTTAAAAATATTTCATTTGCTGATAAATATTATTTATCTTTTTTACATCCATATTTTAAAGTTTTATAATTCTATCTGCGTTTTTTAGAGTGCTTTCACGGTGTGCAATAATAATCATAGTTAATCCTCCTCTACCTGCTAACCTTTCTATAGATTTTGTAATTTGTGTTTCTGTTTCAGTATCTAATGAAGAAGTTGCTTCGTCAAAGAATAATACTTCAGCATCGAAATATAATGCTCTTGCAATACCTATTCTTTGTCTTTGTCCTCCGGAAAGTTGCGAGCCTCTTTCTCCTACACGACTCTTTAAACCGTATGGTAATTCCTTTAACAACTCTTGTAAACCTGCAGACTTCATAACCTCGTCTAATTTTTTATAATTAATTTCTTTTTCATTCAAGCCAAATGCAATATTTTCAGCCAAAGAAGCATCTAATAAATAAACTTCTTGCTGCACATACCCCAATTTTTTTTGCCAATTTCTATTGTTTTTTTTATTTAAAATCTTATCATCTATTTTTACAACTCCTTTGTCTGGAGACAAAAAACCAAGTAATATATTCATTAATGTTGTTTTACCACGTCCAGATTTACCAATAATACCAATTGTTTCTCCTTTTCTAATTTTCAAATTATAATTTGTTAAAACATTTTCTTTTGCTTCGGGATATTTAAAATTAATATTTTCAATGCTAATTTCATGATTAAAATTAATTTCTTCTTGATGAGCATTTAAAAAATTTACTTCTTCATTTTTTAATTGTTCTATTACATCAAAATTATATTGATTTTCTGTAATTCCATTTAAAGCAACAGTAATTCTATTTATAGATGGCATAATACGATAAGCTGCGAGTGTATAAATACCAATCAGACTAACTAAATTATCTTTATTAGGTAAGAAAAATAAACCATAAGCAATAATTATCAAAATAGAAAGCACCATAGATGATTCTATAATTTTAGTAGGTGCTAAATTAAAAACTGTTCGCTGTGTGCTTAAATCAGCAAAAAGTTTTATATTGTTCTTAATTTTTTTATAAAAAAAGTGATATGTTCCAGAAATCATTATATCTGCATAAGCAAATATACTTTGTATAACATTTTTATTTAATTCAGGTGCAATTCTGTTTACTTCGTCTCCAATGTGTTTAATTTTATTTTTAGTCAATTTGTAGGAGATTAAAAATACAGGTAACATTGTTAGACATAAAATTAATAAAGCTCCGGGAGAATAAAAAATAATTCCAACAACAATTAAAATTAATATCAAAAATTCATTTAGTAAATTAAGCATTCCGATTACGAGAGAACTAGCAAAATGTAAAGGAATAGAAAAAATATCTCTAAATATAAAATTAGTATTGTGTTTTTTGAAAAATAGGAAACCTTTTTGATTGTATAATTGATGTAATTTTAATAAAAAAACTTCCATAATAGAAAAAGAAAAAGCAACTTGATAACGACTAATTAATAAGGAAAAAATGTTTTTTAAAACAATAATAAAAACAACTACAGAAGCAATAAAAACAATAAATGTATTTTCGCTATTAAAATGAAAAATATTATATATGTATTTTAAAAATTCATTTTCTTGTATAATATTATTCTTTAAAATAACCATTAAAAGAGGTAAAATAGACGCTAAACCTGCTACTTCTAAAATAGAATTTATAAATAAAAGAAAAATACTAAATAAAGCTTTTTTTCTTAAAAAAGTAGGTAAAACTTGATAAGTTCTTTTTAAAGAAGTAATTATAATATTAGACTTAAACATTAAATTTTTTTTTTTGCAAATAAAAATTTTATTTTTGATTTAAAAAAATTTTTTTATTTGAAAATTTTTTCAAAAAACGTCCAAAATTTTACAATTATTTCATATAAGGTTATTTCCGGCAAAAACTATTGCGAGTTTAATAATGTTTTTTTATCAATTTTATTTGCAAGCAAACTTTATAATATTGATTTTCATCAATTTGATCTCTTGCTTTTTCAATGCTTGTATCTATTCTTTCACGAAAATCTTTATCTTTTCATTATGCTCTCCATATAATTTAAAAATAAAATTTTAAAACTTTCAAACATTTTGCCCCAGTTTTCGGCTTTAATTTTTTTCAAAGAAATGCTAATTAAAGATAACTATTTTGATGTTTTTCGCAAAAATTTTTATTTTTTGATATTTCAAATTCAGAAAATAAATTTTTAATATTTTTATTTCTAATGTCAAAAAAATGCCTTATCATAGATAAGTTCAAAGTTTTACCAAAACGACGTGGACGTGCATAAGCAAAACATCATTTGCACTAGAAAAAAATTCAGAAATTAATAATTTTTATCTACAAAATAATGATTGTTTTCAACAATTAATCGAAAATCCGAACGACCAATTTTTAAGGTTTTTTTATTTTTCATTTATAATTTTTTTTAAATTAAAACGAGAATAATAATAAATAATTTTATGAAAAAAAACTTTTTTTTTCATAAAAACGACATTTTTTTTAAATTTTTAAATTATTTCATATAAGGTTCTTTTCCAGCAAAAACTATTGCGAGTTTAATAATATTTTTTTCTTCAATTTTATTTACAAGCAATTCTTTATAATATTGATTTTCATCAATTTGATCTCTTGCTTTTTCAATGCTTGTATCTATTCTTTCACGAAAATCTTTATCTTCTTCATTGTGTCGTTTTTTAATTTGTTTAAATTCTATCACTATTCCAAATTTTGTTTTATCAAAAGGAATTAATAAAATATCATATCTTCCATCTCCTGATTCGCCGTTAGATTTTATTATATAATCATCACTTAAAATAGCCAATAAACCAAGCGTATAAACATGATAAATTCTTTCTGGTTCGCCACCTTTATCAAAATAGCTTATTGTATTTCCAATAATTTTTTTGAAACCTTTTTCAAATTTTGAAATTCTATTATTAATTAAATGCTCTGCTGTAGAAATTAATAATTCTCTTTTGATTTTAATTTTTGCATTGAACCAAAATTTTACGATGTTTTTAAAAACGATTTTTAATCATTGTTTGGAATTTTCAACTCATAATTATCATATTTTGCTTTTTTTATTTGCGTAAGATATCCGCTATAAGTTAATAAAGTCCATATTACTTCCTTATCAATATCAAAGTCAGAAAAAACAAAATCATTAACAATTTGTTTTTTAATAACTTCGCCAGAAAGAAGTTTTTTAAAATCATTTTCTATTCCTGATGCTGTAATTTTTTCTCTTATCAAAGCATCTGAACTTGTATTTACCCAATACGGTAAAAAGCCATCTTTTACTTTTGTAATATAATTTACTATAGACCATGGATTATAAATATTATTTGTATCACCAAAAATATAACCGTCATACCATTTTTTTACACCATTATATTTATCATATAAATCAAAATATGCCAATATTTTTTTTGTTTCATTTTCTGTAAAACCAAATTTATCAGAAAAATATTTTGAAGTAATTCCGAAAACATCAAAATTATTCCAGTCGGAAAATATGCTTTCTCGTGAAATTCTCATTATTCCAGTCAATAAACCTTTTTGTAAACTGTCATTTTCTTTGAAAGCCTCGCCAAGAAATGTTTGCATAAAAGTAACCGATGATGCATAAAAAGATGATTCTGTTTTTTTATCAGATTTATTATTATTGTAAGCCCAAATTATTGGCGTATCATATTCATCTATCAAAATAATAACATTTTTGCCAAAATGACTTTTTAGATATTCGCTTAAATTTCTAATACTAAATTTATAATCTGTTTCTGTAGCATTTCTTAAAATTATATTTTCAAAATATTTTTTCTCATAACTTTCTAATTTATCAGAATTTAATAAATATTTATGACCTTGATATAATTTAGAAATAGCTATTTTAAAACTTTCGAGCATTTCTTTCCAGTTTTTTGCCTTAATTTTTTTCAGAGAAATGCTAATTACGGGATAACTATTTTGATACTTTTCACAAAAATTTTTATTTTTTGATATTTCAAATTCAGAAAATAAATTTTTAATATTTTTATTTCTAATGTCAAAAAAATGCCTTATCATAGATAAGTTCAAAGTTTTACCAAAACGACGTGGACGTGGCATAAGAGAAACAAGCGAACTACCATTAAAAAAATCAGAAATTAATAAAGTTTTATCTACAAGATAATGATTATTTTCCACAAGCCTTTTGAAATTTGAAGTTCCAATTTCTAATGTTTTTTTATTTTTCATTATTAATTTTTTTTTAAATTAAAACGAGAATTATAATAAATAATTTTATGAAAAAAAACTTTTTATAAAATTGGCATTTTTTTTAACCTTTTATTTTATTATAAAAATTTTCTAAAATTTCATTATGTTTTATATACTCAAAATATCTTTCTATTTTATTTCTATTTTGTTTAATTTTTCCCCAAGTTAAAATATCTTGCATTCGTTTTGCATAAGTTTCAATATCTTTTTCTTTTATAAGATAACCATTAATACCATTTTCTACTAATTCAGATATTCCTGTATGAAATGTTGATATTACAGGTAATTCCATTGCCATAGCTTCCATAATTGCATTGGGAATTCCTTCAGTATCTCCATTTTTTGCTGTTATACTGTGATGAACAAAAACATCTGCTTGTTCCATTAATTCTTTTGCTTTTTGATGGCTTACATTTCCAATAAAATTAACAATTTCTTTTATATTTAATTTTTCTGCCAATGAAATTAAATATTGTTTTCTTTCTCCATCTCCTGTTAAAATTAACTTGAATTTTTTATCTTTTTGTGTTTGAATAAATTTTGCAAATGCTTGTAAAGTATATTCATGTCCTTTTTGTTCGGCAAACGATGAAACTTGTAAAAATGTAAAAATTTTATTTTTATGATTACCATTATTCAATATAAATTTTTGTATATCTATTCCATAATATAAAAGTAAAGATTTATTTGTTTTAATATTATGAGAATTTAATTTTTCTATAAAATATTTAGAGACAATAATAGGATATACATTATCTTTATTAAGATAATATTTTATTTTCTTAACATAGCTTTGTTTTTTTAACATTTGAGAAGCACCATAACCATGAAAATGTATAACAACAGGTATAGAAAAATCCTTTAAATTATCTAAAAGCATTAAAGCTTCATAAGCAAAATGACAATGAATAATATCTGGCTGAAAATCTTTAATTATTTTATCTAAACTATCTGCAAAATTTTTGTTTTTAAACGATAAATATTTATCAGCTTTCCATAACCACCATTTTATTTTATTAATAATTTTATTTGGCTTATATTTAATTTGTTTTACATTTTTGTAATCGAATGCAACAGGCTTATATATTTTATTACAAAGATAAAGTAAATCATGTTTTTCAGATAAATACTTTACTTCATTATAAATAAATGTTGTTGTTAGACGACCAAAACCATCTGAATACATTAAAATTTTCATAATTTTATTTTACAATATTAATATTTATTAAATTTTTCCATATTTTATAAAAAATTGTTTTATCTGATAATTGATTTTTTATCTTAAATTCTTCTTTTAAGATTTCAATTATTTCTTTTTGTGGAGTAGAAAAACCTTTTTTATCTTTTCTATATTTTATAAAATCAGGCATATTTTTACTTGCTTTTCTGATAATGTATTTTTGCCATCCATTTTTCATTTTATATTCATCAGGCAAAGAAAATGCAAAATCAATTAGTCTATAGTCCATAAAAGGATGTCTTGTTTCCAAACTAAATGCCATACCTGAATGGTCATCAGCGTGTAAAAAAAAAGGTATTTGAAATTCTTCTAAATCAGTTCTTAGAGCTTTTGATAAATCATGAATAGAATACCATTTTTTACTTAGATTTTTGCTAATTTTTGATAAATGCCACTTAAAAAGTAAAGTTAAATTTATATTTGTTTTTAAAATATGTAAATGAAGTTTGTAAAAGTTCCATTGTTTTAACTCTGCATAATTTTTCACAAAATTAATATATTTTATAATCTTTCCATGCTTAATTAATTGTGTCGCATATATATGAAAATGTTGATGATAACCTCCAAAAATTTCGTCAGCACCTTGACCAACTAATAATACTGTAATATTGTTTTGTTTTACTAATTCTGCAACTTTCCATTGAGCATAAAAAGAAGTTCCTGGTGTTGGCGTATCTAAGTGATATAAAAAATTCTTAAAATCTTCAATATTAAAAATTTGAAGAGCATCTATATAAAAACTATCAATATTTAGGTCTTTTTCTATAAATTTTATAAATTTAGATTCATCTTCTGCTCTTCCAGGAGAAATAGAAGAAAAAGATTTTACTGTTTGTTTTGTATTTTTTATTTGCTCATATATAGAATATATTACAGCAGAAGAGTCTAATCCTCCAGAAAGTCCAACACCCCAATCTACATCAGCCCTTGTTCTAATATCAACAGCATCTGAAAAAATATCAGAAAATTCTTCTACAGCATTTTCTTCAGAAATATTTTTCTTTTGTAATGATAATTTATAATAATAATCTTGTTTACTTTCTTGATTTTGAGGATTAAAATATGAATAAGTAGCCGGATGAAAACGATAGATATTTTCATAGAATGTTTCTTTATCATAAAAAATAAATCCAGTTTCAATAAAATTATTAACAATAATTTTATTGTATTCTAAATTGATATTTTTAAAATCAAAAAACTGTTTTTGTTCAGAAACAAGTATAAATTTATCATTATCTTTAAAATAAAATAGAGGTTTTACACCGAATCTATCACGTGAAATAAATAGTTGCTTCTTTTGATTATCCCATAAAACAAATGCCCACATTCCATTAAAATCTATTAATCCTTCTTTTCCATACAAAGCATAATATTTTAAAATTAATTCTGTATCAGTTTTACTTTTAAAACAAATGCCTTTTTTTTCTAAATTTTGTCTAAGCTCTATAAAATTATAAATTTCTCCATTATAAATTATCCAATTTCCTGTTTGTTTATCAAACATAGGTTGATGTCCATTAATGGATAAGTCAAAAATACTTAAACGCCTATGTCCTAAAAATAAATCGGCTGAAAATTCTTTATATTCTTCTATATTTATATCAGTTCTAATTTCAAAAGGAGTCTCATCTGTTTTTAAGATTTGATATTTTCCTATTTTTGTATCTATTAAAATACCTCCTTCTCCGTCAGGTCCTCTATGTTTTATTCTCTTTAAAGAAGATAAACATTCCTTTAAATCTTTTTTACTAATACCTTTGTTATTATAATATGATAGAATTCCACACATAAGATAAATTTTGCTATGGTTAATTATAATTTTATTAAAAAATAATTAAATTTTTCATATACTTTTAATCTTAATTTTAATTTTTTCTTTTATACTTGGTTTATAAAAAGAATATAAAATTGAACGATTATATAAGTTATAATTTTCTTTTAATTCTTTTTTATTTGAATGATAAACACATTCAAAAAAACGTTCTGCTATTTTTGTATTAAATAATAATGCTTGATATATTTTTTTTTGTTGATTATTTTGAATCAATTCTACAAAGTATTTTTCTAATTCAATTAATTCAATATGTGTAAAATCAAATTTATAATTAATTAATCTACAATGTAAATCTATTATCTCATCATCTATTTTTTTTATTAATCGTTTTGCTTGTCTGATAATAATACGATTTGAATTGTTTTGCATCTCCTTGTTATGTGTAAAAGTCAAATTATTATCATGTTCAAGATATTCAATTAAAGTTTTATCTAAATTATAAATAGGAAAGAAATTGATAGCTCTTTCAAATAAATCAAAATCCTCACAAGGTGGATATTTTTCATCATATTTTAATTTATATTTTTCTAAAAAACTTAAATTAAACATTGCTGTTGAGTTAATAACAGATGAACCCCAAAATAGACGTACTTTTATTTCATCAGATTTTAAAGGGTATTTCCATATATAAATTTTATTTTTTGAAATGCGTTTTGCATAAGCACCAACAATACCTACTTCTTTATTTTTTTCTAAGAATTTTACTTGTGTTTCTATTCTTTCAGGAAAACTAAAATCATCTGCATCATTAATTGCAAGATATTTTGTTTTGCTTAATTCAAGAGCTTTATTTCTTGTATATGCGATACCTCTATTTTTATCATTTTCATAAATATTTATTCTATCATCTTTATATTTGTTTATTTCTTCCATAGTTCTATCCGTAGAACCATCATTTATTATTAAGATTTTAAAATCTTGAAAAGTTTGATTTAATATACCTTTAATGGCTTTTCCTATAAATTTTTCACCGTTGTAAACAGGTATAAATACTGTAACTAATGGTTTGTTTTTTTTATTCATAATATTCTATTTATAAAAAACATTGGAACTCTACTAATTTCATATCCAAAGTATTGCCAGAAAAATAATTGCCAAAACTCTTTTATTTTAAAATTTTTCTTAATTAACGGAAAATTTTTTTTTATAGTATTTTTTAATTTTTTATCTGTAAAATTAGCACTTTGCATCCAATAAATAAAAGTTAATAATGTTTTTATTTCATTAATAATAATTTTTTCATTAGGAATTTTTTTAACAGAAACTGGAAGTATATCTTTCCATTTATTAGTAAATTTTTCTGCAAAGATAAACCATTCTTTTGTCAAAGAACCTGAAGAAAAATGTTCAATTAAAACATTATAAATAATTTCTGTTTGATATCCTAAATTAAATATTTGTAAACTTATATCAGCATCATAAAAATGAAATCCATTATATGTTTTTTCATCAAAAAAAATATGATTAAATAAATCCTTTTTCACACAAAACCATAATCCATCAACAGCAATAGCTTTTTGAGAAACTAATTCTTTTGGATTATTATAATCTCTCGAAATTTGTTTTCCTATAACTTTGCGATATTTTTTAAATGGAATTTCTTTAGTATTCCAATGTTGTATAATATTAACTAAATGATCATTTACTTCTTCATTACTCCACCATGGCGATGGCATTTTTGGATAAAAATTTCCACCAACAACACCAAGCATTCCTAATTTTGAATTACTTGCAAAGTGATTAATTACATTTTCTCCCCAATTTTCAGTATGAAATAAAATATCTTCATGACAAAAACATAAAATATTACCTTTACTTTTTTTTACTCCTAAATTATATCCTTGAAAAATATTATATTTATTCTCTTGGTTGTCAATGATGACCAACTCATATTTTATGCCTATAGTTTTTTCAATATTAGGAATAATTGCATCAAGAAATTTTTTATTTCTATGTAGTATAATTATTGAAATCATAAAATTATTTATCTAAAGAAATTGTAAAATCTATAATATTTTTATTAGTCAGTTGAAATATAGATTTAGTTTTTTTTCCTAATAAATCGCATAGATTTTTTAATCTCTGTATTTTACTTTTTTTTGCAGTTAATTCATTATAATATAATAAATATTTATCTACACAGTGATTGATATCCAAAACATCTTTTGCAAAATTATGTAAAGTTAAACCGTCATTCACATGATATTTCTTTAATTCTTCAATAATATCTTTCACATCAAATTCTTTTTTATAAAATCTACCTGAACAATTTTTACTAAAACTTGTTGTTAAAATAGGAGTAAGATAACCATCTGCCAAATTTTTCATATATTCCCGTTCATCATAAATCAAGACAGGTCTTCCACAAGCAATAGAATCATAAGCACTTCTACCCAATCCTACAACTAAATCAGCTTGATTAATGAGCTTACTAATATTCCATTGCTTTCCACCTAAAGTTTTATAAGTTATAAACTTGACATCTAATTTCTGACATGCTAATTTAATTTTTTCATCTGCTATATCGGATTGACACAATGATAAAACAGTTTTTAATTTTAAATTAATAGGATTAATAGATTTAAAAGTTTCTAAATTAATGCCATTAGGAATGAGATATGAATAAATTTTTTTCTGGGCAAGAATATTTTGTATTTCCTGAGATATTGCTACATATCCATCAGCAAAAACAGATGGTTTTTCAAGATATGGGATAACTCCATGTATTGTTTGAATAATAAGACCTAATTTCCATAACTTATCAACAGTATTATTATGATTAGCTAAAACAAGGTCAAATTTTTTTGATTTTAAAAAAGGTATTTTTAATAATTTTTCTATTTTATCCGAAACAAAACCTTTTGTATTTGTAAAGTACTCAACTTGGAAACCTCTTTTTATAAGAGCTTCTATTAAATAATAAGTATAAGTACTTGTGCCACTTATTTTATTCAAGTCATAATTAGATACTAATATTTTCATAAAATTTATTTAAAATAAAATTTGTTTATTCGGTATCTTTTGATTTATCAAATTTCACTGTAAGTTTTATTGGATTTTTAATTATATTAATATTTTCTGTAGGCATTTTTCCCGACTTAAAAACATGAGGGTTTACAGCAGGTTGTTTTGGTGTCCACCTTTCATAATACATTAAATAATCTTCTACAATATCTTTAAACATATGAAGATTTGGACTGTTAATTAATTTACTTTTTAAAGAATTAGTATTTTTTCTTACATAACTCATGTGATGCATAAGCAATTCATTTTTATCAAACAAGTAAAACTTTCTATTACTACATACTCTTGCAGGTTCTACAGGAACTTTCATTTTCATTTGAAATTTAAATTTAGTATGAGCATTTATTTTAAATATAAAAGGTACATATTGCTTCCTTTCACACATTTGAAAAGAAGATGTATGAAAGTAGTTTATAAGTTCACATGCTGTGGATTTATAATCATATTTTTGAATTACTTTTTTTGCATATTCAAATTGTTCATCTATATAAAATTCATCACAATCAGTAGTCATAAAATGAGTACATTCATTTTTTCTTGCCATTTCTAAACCTAACTGTCGCTTATTTGTTTGATTTAATTTAGGTGTAATATCAAAATCTGGTTCAAAAAGCACAATATCTTCAAAAAGAGATTTGTCTATTTTGTTTAATGTTTCAAACAAGTTTGTATCTTCTTTTATCCCAACATTTGAAATTGTTTGATAAGTTAAAATAATATAATCAGCATGTTTTCTTAATCTTTTTAAAGAGTCTTCTAACAACTCTTCTCCATTAAAAATATTATATGCTATCCCAAGTTTCATTTTTTTATTTTCTTTTTTGAAAAATAAATTAGAAAACAAGTTAGTTAAATTTTTTATCATTTTTTACAGAGGTTTTTATTAAAATTATTTTTTTACAAAATTATCTTTCTTTTTTAAAATTTCTATTAATTTTTAAATTCTTTTTTTTTTCAAAAAGTGTCAATTTTTTTAAATTTAAAGTAAACATAATTTTTATGATTTTCAAATAAAAAAAATTTTTTCAAAAAAACGTTAAATTTTTTATGATTTTCAAATAAAAAAAAAATTTTCAAAAGAACAATGAAATTTTTATAATTTTCAAATGAAAAAAATTTTTTCCAAAAAACGTTAAATTTTTATAATTTTCAAATAAAAAAATTTTTTCAAAAAAACGTTAAATTTTTATGATTTTCAAATAAAAAAAAATTTTATGATTTTCAAAAAAACGCCAAAATTTTTATAATTTTCAAATAAAAAAAATTTTTTCAAAAAAACGTTAAAATTTTTATAATTTTCAAATAAAAAAAATTTTTTCCAAAAAACGTTAAATTTTTATAATTTTCAAATAAAAAATTTTTCAAAAAAACTTTAAAATTTTTATAATTTCCAAATAAAAAAAATTTTTTTTCAAAAAAACGTTAAATTTTTATGATTTTCAAATAAAAAAAATTTTTTCAAAAAAACGTCAAAATTTTTATGATTTCAAATAATTAAAATAATTTTTTCAAAAAAACGACCAAATTTTAACATTTTTTAATGTTAAAATAAAAAAAATTACAAACTGTATAAACCTAGTTTTTAGGGTTTTTATAATTTTTTTCAAATTTCAAATAAAAAATTAAAAAAATTCGTTTTTTTGAAAAAATTTTTAATTTTTAATTAATGGCTGAAATACAGAAAAAAAATAATTCTGAATTATTAGATGTAAAAAAAATATTCTTCAAATCCATTTCAAAATGGTATTTATTTCTTTTATCAATATCACTATCCATTTTTGTTTCTTATTTAATAAATAAATATACTGTTCCAATTTATGAAATATCATTAGATATTTTGATAGAAGATAAAAAAGAAAATGCACTTATAAATTTACTTGGGAAAAATCCTTTTCAAGAAAAAAAAGATATTTCTAATGAAATAGCAATTTTAAAATCTTATGATTTAGCAAAAGAAACAATTGATAGTTTAGATTTTAGAATAACTTATGTCGCGTCAGGCAGAATTAAAAATTCATCTTTTTATAAAGATGCTCCTTTTACTGTAAATTTAGACAGCAGTTTTGAACAAAAAACAGCACTAAAAATTAATATTAGATTTCTTTCCGAAAAAAAATATTTATTAAAAATAGATGATATAAAACCATCCATAGAAAAAACCTTAAACTTCGGAGAACAATACAAAAGTGATTTATTTAACTTTAATATCATTTTGAATGAAAATTTTATTTCTGAGGAAGAAAATAATAAAGAATTTTATTTTTTTATTAACAGTATTGACGAATTATCAAAATTTTATAAGTCCAGAATAGAAGTTGAAAAGGCTTCTTCCGGAAGTATTTTAAAACTTTCTATGCAAGGAGAAATAATTGATAAAAGTATCGATTATCTAAATAAATTATCAGAAGTTTATATAAATAAAGGTCTAAGAGATAAAAATCAAAATGCTTTAAATATTATAAAATTTATAGATAAAAGATTAGAAAACATTTTAGATTCTTTGCAAAATACAGAGAATGAGCTAAATAATTTTAGGGAAGATGAAAAAATTTTTAATATAGAAGCTGAAAATTCTGCAATTTTCGAAGAGCTAAAAAATTTAAAATCTAAAAGATTAGATATAAATATTAAATTTCAATATGTAGATTATTTGAAAAATTATATAGAAAGTAAATCTTCTTTTAAAGATATTATGGCTCCTTCTGTTGTTGGAATAAATGATGTTTTACTTGATGCTTTGATAAAAAAATTGATAGACCTTTACGAAGAAAAAGAAAAAGTTTCTTATAGTGCAAAAGAAAACAGTCCAAATCTTTTAATAATTAATCAAAATATAGAGCAAACAAGAAAATCTTTCATAGAAAATATTAAAAATATAATTGTAACAACAAATATTTTGCTGAGAAACATAGAAAGTCGTATTAAATTTTTAGAAGAAAAATCTCAAAGTTTACCAATTACTGAGAGAAAATTATCAAAAATTCAAAGAAGATTAAATTCCAATGATAAAATTTATAATGTACTTCTGGAAAAAAGAGTAGAAGCAAAAATTGCTTTCGCTTCAAACACAGCAGATAATAAAATTTTAAATACTGCGAAATCAGAAGAAACATTATTAATTTCTCCAAAAATAAAGAAAAATTATATTAATGCTTTATTAATAGGGCTTGTTTTACCTTTTGCTTTTATTTTGCTGAGAGAATTTTTTAATAATAATATTGAGGATAAAAAAGATGTAGAAGATAATACTGATTTACCTGTCTTGGGCTACGTTGGACATAATGATTTAAAAAGCGCATTAATAACTTTTGAAAAAAAAAAATCTTCCATTGCAGAATCATTTCGCGCCATCAGGACCAATTTGCAATATATGTTAATGAATAAAGATAAAAAAGTTATTTCCATAACCTCAACAACAAGTGGTGAAGGAAAAACATTTTGTGCCATTAATATCGCTTCAATAATTGCAATGTCAAATAAAAAAACATTATTAATAGGTTTAGATTTACGTCGTCCAAAAATTCATTTTGAGTTTGGTTTAGAAAATAAAATCGGTTTAACAACTTATTTAATTGGAAAAAATAAATTAAACGAAATTATATTTCCATCTAAAATTAAAAATCTTTTTATAGCTGTTTCTGGTCCAATTCCACCAAATCCGGCAGAATTAATAGAAACCGATAAAATGAAAAATTTTATTGAAATTGTAAAAAAACAATTTGACACCATAATAATAGATACTCCACCAATTGCACTTGTTACTGACGCTTTATTGATTGCTGATTTTACTGACGCAAATATTTATGTAATTCGTCAAAATTATTCTAAAAAAGATGTTTTTAAATTGATGAACGAAATGTATAAAAATAAAAAGAATGTGAAAAATTTGAGTGTTCTTTTAAATGACGTAATTGTGCCAAGTTATTATGGCTACGGTTATGGTTACGGCTACGGTTACGGATATGGTTATGGATACGGTTATGGATATTATGAAGAAGACGCTGAAGAGAAGAATAATTTTTATCAAAAAATAAAAAATTTTTTTAATTTATAGTTAAAATTTTTTGTTCTTGAATTTTGCAAAATTCAAGAACAAAAAATTTTTTTAATATAAATCCCAATTTCCTTTCAAATAATAATTATATAAAACTGGATTATGAATTGAATTAATTTCTATTGTATCCATTTTGTAAACATAAATATTTTTTCCAAAAGAACTCATCAAAGACATGGCTTCATTATTTAACCATTTTGTCTGGATATTTTTAAACTTTAAATTTTTTATCATTTTTTTCAAAAATTTTTTTTTAATATTTTTCGCTCCAATTATCCATCCCCATTCTCCAAGAGTTAAAATTTGATTGTGTAATTTCTGAGTTTCAAAACCTGCTTTTGACATGGTTTTGTCTATACATAAAAATGATTTTGTTGCATAATACGGACTTCCAGCCTGCGTAATAACAAATCCATTTTTTCGCAAATGTTTATAACATTGCTTGTAAAATTCATAAGAATACAATCTTCCCAGTTCTATTGTTCTTGGATCTGGTAAATCTATAATTATTACATCATAAAAATTTTGTGTTTTTTCTAAAAAATTGAAAGCATCTTCATTAAAAATTTTAACTTTTTTATTATGAAAAGCATTTTCATTTAACTTCCTAAAAATAGGATTTTCTTTTCCAATTTTTGTCATTTCTGGGTCTAAATCAATTAGAGTAATATTTTTTACCATATCATATTTTAAAATTTCACGAACAGCACAACCGTCTCCGCCGCCCAGAACTAAAATATCACAAGGATTTTTAGACATTTGCATTACTGGATGAACTAATGGTTCGTGATAAAGAACTTCATCTAAAGTACTAAGCTGCTGGTTTCCATTAATATAAAGCCAAAAATGTTCTTTCCATTTTGTAATAACAATTTTTTGATAAACACTTTGCTTAGAAAAAATAACTTTGTCTTTGTATTTTTTTTGCTCACCAAATAAAATTATTGGTTTTGCAATAAAAATTCCAACAATTAAAATTGTAAAAACTAAAATGTACGAAATATTAAAAATAAATTTCACTTTATTTTTCAAATGTTTATAAAGAATAAAAAATAATAGCAAAGCAACTAAAAAGTTGATCATTCCCAAAATGAAAGGCGTATAAGTTAAGCCCAAATAAGGCAAACCAATAAAAGCAAAAAATAAACCTCCGGCCAAACTTCCATAATAATCTTTTTCTATTATGGAAGCGACATTAATTCGCAGAGATTCAAATTCATTATTTAAACGAATTACAAGCGGAATTTCCATACCAATTAAAATACCAATGGCAATGCTCATAAAATAAATAATAAAGCCTATGTAAGAAGTGTAAGAAGATGAAAAATAGACTATTAAAGATGAAAAAGAAACCATTACGGATAATAAAAATTCCATAATTATAAATTTTTCTAATAAATTTTTATGAAAATATTTGCTCATACGACTTCCAATTCCCATAGAGAACATCATTATGGAAACTATCATTGTCCATTGAAAAACAGAATTTCCAAGAAAATAAGTTGCAAGAGTTGATAAAATATATTCGGCAACTATTCCAGAAAGTCCAGTTGCAAATAAAGATAATTTTAAAATGTTAGAACGTAATTTCAAATTGAATTAATTTATATTATATTTAAAAGGATTATTTTTTTGCAAAATAAATTTTTTTTTAATACAAAATTTTTAATAAAAAAAAGTTTTTTTCAAAAAACAATGAAATTTTATGATTTTAAAAAATCATATTTTTTTTCAAAAAACAATGAAATTTTATGATTTTAAAAAATAATATTTTTTTGAAATAAATAATATTATTTTTGTAAAAAAAAATACAAATTATGTTTAATAAAAAAACCTTAAAAAAAGAAATTTTTAAAATTTTTAGAAAGTATAAAAAAAGAAGTTTTAATTATAAACAAATTGCAAAAAAATTGTTTATAAAAGATAATCTTACAAAAAATCTTATTTCGCAAACTCTTAATGAAATGGCATTTCATAAAAAAATTACCGAAAAATCCAGAGGTAAATTTAGATTGAAAGAAAAGCAAATGCAAAATAAATATACTTATATTAATGGAATAATTAACACAAAAGAAAAAGATATTTTTGTTATTTCCGAGAAAAATGAGAATATTTATATTAATAAAAATGACTTGAAATTTGCAATGGATGGTGATGAAGTAAAAGTAAAGTTAGATAATAATGACGATAAAAAAGGCAAAATTGTTAGAGTTTTAAGTGCTAAAAAAATAAATGTTGTTGGTACAGTTGAGCAAAGTGTAGATGGTAATTATTTTTTTGTTATTCCGGATAATAAAAGGAATTTTCCTTACGACATTTATATTTCAAAATTTGAAAGACATAAAATAAAATTTAAAGATAATGATAAAGTTTTAGTTGAAATTAAAAAACGAAAAACAGAATATAAAAAACCTGAAGGAATTATTTTAAAAGTTTTTGGGCAATCCGGAGAACATAAAGCAGAGATAAATTCTATTATGGAAAATTTTAATTTGCCTTATGAATTTGAAGAAAAAGTTAATAAAAAAGCGGAAAAAGTTTCATTAGAAATCACAAAAAAAGAAATTGTTAGACGTAGAGATCTTAGAAAAATTACAACTTTTACAATAGACCCAGAAGATGCAAAAGATTTTGATGATGCTTTATCAATAAAACTTTTGAAAAATGGAAACTGGGAAATTGGAATTCACATCGCTGATGTTGCTCATTATGTAAAACCAAATACAATTTTAGATAAGGAGGCATATAAAAGAGGAACTTCTGTTTATCTTGTTGATAGAGTTATTCCGATGCTTCCGGAAAGAATTTCAAATTTTATTTGTTCTTTGCGTCCGAATGAAGAAAAATTAACTTTTTCAACGGTTTTAGAATTAGATGAAAATGCAAATATTCATTCCATTTGGTTTGGCGAAACTATTATTAATTCGGATAAGAGATTTACTTATTCTCAGGCACAAGAAATTATTGATAAAGAAGAAGGAACTTTTCATAAAGAATTAAAGAAATTAAATAAATTCGCCCAAATTTTAAGAAAAATTAGATTTAAAAATGGTTCTATGTCTTTCGAAAGGGGTGAAACGAAATTTATTTTAGATGAAAATGGAAAAGCTGTAGATATGTTTTTCAAAACAAGTAAAACAGCAAATCAATTAATAGAGGAATTTATGTTGCTTGCAAATAAAAAAGTGTCGGAATTTGTTGTTTTAAATAAAAAAAATAAAAAGCATAAAAGTTTTGTTTTTCGTGTTCACGATAAACCAGATATAGAAAAATTAAATAAATTTTCCGAAACGGTAAAACATTTTGGTTATAAATTTAAAGTTTCTGAAAAAGACAATAAAGCTTCTATAAACAATTTATTAAATGAAGTAAAAGGAAAAAAAGAGCAAAATATTATAGAAACTCTCGCAGTTCGTTCCATGTCAAAAGCGGAATATTCTACGAAAAATATTGGTCATTATGGTTTATTTTTTCAAAATTACACACATTTTACTTCTCCAATACGTCGTTATTCTGATCTTTTGGTTCATAGATTAATGAAAAAATATTTATTGAAAAAAAAATCCGAAGATATTTTAAAATTAGAAAGAAAATGTAAGCATATTTCTGATATGGAAAAAATGGCAAATTTTGCCGAGAGAGCATCTATAAAATATAAACAAGTGGAGTTTTTTAAAGATAAAATTGGAAAAATTTTTGACGGTTTTATTTGTGAAATTATGAACTGGGGAATGTTTGTTGAATTGAAAGAATCAAAAATTCAAGGTTTAGTTTCTATCCATAGTCTATCAGATAATTTTGAAATGACAGATAATTGTACTTTGAAAGGACAGTTTTCAAATAAAAAATATAAACTCGGAGATAATATCAAAGTCAAAATTTTGAAAGCGAATATACAAAAAAAACAATTAGATTTTTCTGTTTTGTAAAAACAATCTAAAATAATGATTTTAATGAGAATTTTTTTTTAATTTAAAAATATTAAAATTTTGTCGTTTTTTGAAAAAAAATTTTTTAATTTAAAAATGTTAAAATTTTGTCGTTTTTTGAAAAAAAATTTTTTAATTTAAAAATGTTAAAATTTTGTCGTTTTTTGAAAAAAAATTTTTTTTTGAATGATTTTTAAATTATTAAAATTTTGGCATTTTTTTGAAAAAAAATCTCATTTTTCATTAAAAATTTTACCATAAAATATCTATATCATATTATTTAAAATTTCTATCCTTTGTAATTACAATTAAATTTTCAACTTTTGCCTGAGCAATTAACATACGGTCGAATGGATCACGGTGATGTAATTCCAAATTTTCATAATTAAATATATGATTTGTTGATATATTTAATAATTTTCCACCAATTTTTTTCCAAGAATTTTCATATTTTTCTAATGAAAAATTCAATTCTAATTTTCCTATATTTATTTTTATCGCTATTTCCCATAAAGAAATAATGCTCAAATATATTTCTCCATTTATAATTTTAGAATTTGCATTTTTTGATAAAAATTTTGAATCCTCCATAAACCATAAAAATGTGTGGGTATCCAGTAAATATTTTTTCATATTATTACATATAATCTTTAAAATCATCTAAAGGAGCATCAAAATCGTCTGCCATGTATTTTATTCCACCTTTTAGAAAACCTGCTTTACGAATTTTTTTATTAAGAGATATTTTTTTATTTTTTTGTGAAAAAATATTTGTTAATTCAATTAAATTGATATTACTGTCAATTTTTTGTGAAAATATATTAACAAATAATTTCTTTTTTGCCACTTCTTGCAATTTTAAAATATATTTTAATAAATCATCATCGCTTAGTTCATTTGTTTTGTTTAAAAGTTCTTCTAATTTTTTCATTTTAACATAAATTTTAATTACAAATATATAAATATTTTAATACAAAAAAATTAAAAAATGATATTTTTGAAAAATTTTTTTAAAATTAAAAATATTAAAATTTTGGGCATTTTTTGAAAAAAAAGTTTTTTTTTGAATAATTTCTAAATTATTAAAATTTCTGAAAAAAAATCTCATTTCTCATTCCTAATTAAAAAATTTTTACCATAAAATATCTATATCATATTTTTTAAAATTTCTATCTTTTGTAATCACAATTAAATTTTCAACTTTTGCTTGCGCAATTAACATACGGTCGAATGGATCACGGTGATGTAATTCCAAATTTTCATAAACATTTATATGAATGTAATCAAGTGATAAAATTTTTGTATTATAACTTTTAATTATTTGATTATAAAGCTCATTAATTGGAATTTTATTATTTAATTTTCCTATATTAGCTTTGATTGTTAATTCCCAAAATGTTATTATGCTAATAAAAAAATATTATCTTTTTCTAATAATATTTTTTTTGCTTTTCTGGACAAAGAATTATTATTTTCAATAAACCAAAGCAATGTATGCGTATCTAATAAATATTTTTTCATTTTACATATAATATTAAAATCATCTAAAGTAGCATCAAAATCATAGACATTCTCAAATGTGCCTAATGGAAAAATCCATAATAAAGAATTTATTTTTTATCATTATATTTTTTCATTTTACATATAATCTTTAAAATCATCTAAAGGAGCATCAAAATCATCCGACATTTCAAATGTTCCTAATGGAAAAATCCCTAATAAAGAATTTGTTTTTTTTATCATGGGTATTTTTTTATTTTTTTGTGAAAAAATATTTGTTAATTCAATTAAATTGATATTA
>JAOZVH010000148.1 GCA_029938235.1 Bacteroidales bacterium | reverse complement strand
CAATATTTTATAGTGTGATGCAACGAAATCATCGTGGACGATGAATCATTTTAATTTGTTTTTTTGAAAAAAAATTTTTTTTAATTTAAAAATCCATAAAAAAATGCCGTTTTTTTGAAAAAAATTTTTTAATTATAAATAAAATTTTTATTAAAAAATAAAAATTGCTAATTATTATCCATTTTCACTTATCATTTCTAATAATTTTTCATTTAAGATTTCAACATTTTTTGCTGTTAAATTAATAATTCTATCTTTATTAAATTCTGTTAAAATACGACTAACACTTTCACGAGATGTATCTATATATTTTCCAAACTCGTCTCTTGTTAAAGGAATTATAAATTTTTTTTGATGAAAAATTTCATTGTAAAAAAATAATAAAGTTTCCGCAATTCTTCCTCTTACATTTTTTTTTGATTTATTAAAACATTGTTCTAATAAAATTATTTCATTTTCACACAAAGATTTAATAATTTTATAAGCAAAATCTGAATTACTATAAATAAAATCCTTAAATTTTTCTTTTTGTATAAAACAAACCATAGTGTCAGACAAAGAGGTTGCAGAATAATAATGATATTTTTCATTAAAAGTAGCAGGAATTCCTAAATAATTTGGTGATTTTACTATTTTAATTATTTTTTCCTTAGAAGAAGTTTTTTTATGTAATTTAATAATTCCTTTTTTAAGGTAAATTACATTAGAAGAAAAAATATTTTCTTTGAAAATAATATCATTTTTTTTGAAATGTATTCCTACAGAACATTTTTCAAGATTTTCCAATTCTTCTTTTTTTAAAAATTTCGTTGCTGAAGATTGAAATTCACAACCAAAACATGTATTTTTTTCTAACATTTTTTTATATAAAAATATTTTCAAATATAAAAATTTTGTGATAAATATCATATTTTTTAAAAATATTTTTCACAGCAATTTAATGAAAAAATAATTTTTTAAATATTAATTTTGACTTTATTTATTTATGTAAAAAAAATGAAAATAAGAAATATATTTTTGTTAATTTTTATTGTTTTTTATTTTATTTCTTGTCAAGAAAATGAAAAAGATGAGAATATTATAAAAAATATAAAAATTGATTATTCTCAAAAACTAATAAATAAAATTTCAAAAAATGGAGATTTTATTAATAGTGATAATTTCCATAGTTTTTTGCTTAGTGCAGGAGAAATAAATAAGCTTTTAGATTCAAATGTTAATATTCATATTATTGATTTACGTTCAAGCAAAAACTTTTCGGATGGACACATAAAAGGAGCGATAAATATTAAATTCGGTGAATTATTTGACTATTTCCTTTCGCGAGATATTAAAGGATTTGATAAAGTAATTATGGTTTGTTACACTGGACAAACAGCAAATTATGCAAAATCTATTATGCAATTACAAGGATTTGATAATGTTTATTCTATGAAATTTGGAATGTCTGCGTGGAATAAAAAGTTTATTGAAAAATGGGAAAATGGGATTTCTGATGAATTAATTGGAAAATTAGAAAATACAAATAATCAAAAAAGTCCTAAAAATAAATTGCCATATTTTAAATGTAAAAAAAGCTCTGCTACAGATATTTTAGAAATCAGAGTAAAAAAATTATTAAAAGATGGTTTTAAAAAAGCCCTTATAAAATCTATAGATGTAATTTCCAAAGAGAAAGAATTTTATATTATTCATTATGGAAATGAAAAACTTTATAAATCTGGACATTTAAAAAATGCTGTTTTTTATAATTCAAATTTATCTTTAAAAACAGATTTAGAAACTTTACCGAATGATAAAACTATAGTTGTTTATTCTGCTGCTGGTCAAATTAGTGCTTCTGTTGTTGCTTATCTAAGATTATTAAATTATGACGCTAAAACTTTAAAATTTGGTGCTAATAATTTTATGAATAAAGCTTTAAAAGAAAATGCTTTTTCTGAAAAAGAAATTAATAATTTTCAATTTGAGACTTCCGAATATATAGAAGACGAAGGAAAAGTTGAAGAAGGAGGTTGTTAAATTTAATTTTGAAAAATAAAATTTTATGAAAAAGAAAAATACTAAAGAATTTGTTAAAATATTATTACTTTCTGTAATAATTCCTTTTGCTCTTGTTTTTATAATTGAGAATTTAATAAAAAATTTGAAAAGTAGAGATAATGACATTAACATTGTTAATTGTACTAAAGATACTTTACCATCTGTAGTTGACCATAGCGAATTTGAGATTTTAAAAAAGAAATTTTCTAATCCATCAGAATTAACTCAAGCTTGCATTAGTTGTCATAATAAAAGAGATGAAGAATTAATGGCTTCATCACATTGGACTTGGGATAGATTAGTTGTAAGAGAAAATGGTGATTCTGTTAGAATTGGAAAGAAAAACATGATAAATAATTATTGTATTGCTACAAATACAAATACTTGGAAATGTACAAGTTGTCATGCTGGTTATGGTTATAAAGATAAAAATTTTAATTTTAAAGATACAAAAAAAATGGATTGTATCGTTTGCCATGACAAAACTGGAGCTTATGATAAACAACCACTTGGGTCTGGTTTTCCTGTGGAGGAAAAAAGAAAATTTGGAGATAAAACTTATTTCACTCCGGACTATAATTACATCGCTCGAAATGTTGGTAAACCGACAATTAGAAATTGCGGGAAATGTCATTTCTTCGGCGGCGGTGGAAATAATGTAAAGCACGGAGATTTGTCTGATGATTTATTTCATGCGGATAAAGATATGGATGTTCACATGGACGAAAACGGAAATAAAATGACTTGCATAGATTGTCATAAAACGAACCGACATAATATGAAAGGGAAATTATACAGAAGTATGCCAATAAATAAAGACAGATTATATTGTTATGATTGTCATACAGAAGCGCCTCATGTAAATAATACTTTAAATAGGCATACGAATAAAATTTCTTGTCAAACTTGTCATATTCCTGTTTATGCAAAAGGTGCACCTACAAAAATGTCTTGGGATTGGTCGGAAGCAGGAAAATTAAATAAACGTGGTTATCGTATTAGCGAATATGATAGTTTAGGAAGAAGTACTTTTAAAACAGAAAAAGGTGCGTTCACTTGGGAAAGTAATGTTAAACCTGAATATGTTTGGTCTAATGGAAATGTTGAGCATTATATTTATGGTGATAAAATAAATGACACTTCTAAAATTTTAAAAATTAATAAAATACATGGAAGTTACGGTGATAGTGCTTCGAAAATAATTCCTGTAAAAATTCACAGAGGACAACAAATTTTTGATACAGAAAATAGTGTTTTAATTCCTCCGCATGTTTATGGAGATAAAAAAGATGCTTTTAAAAAAGGTTTAGATTGGAAACTTTCATCGGCAAAAGGTATGAAAGAAGCTGGTTTAGAATTTAGCGGAAAATATTCATTTATTAAAACAGAAATGCATTATCCAATAAATCACATGGTTGCACCTGTGGAAAAATCTTTAAAATGTATAGATTGTCATTCTAAAAATGGTAGATTGGAAAACATAAAAGGTTTTTATATACCTGGTAGAGATTCTAATGCGATTTTAGATTGGATAGGTATTTTAATGATAATCGGTACTTTGGGGGGCGTTTTGGTTCATGGTTTAATTAGAGCTTTTAAAAAATAATTTATTAAAAAATGAAAAAAAGAACATATATTTATAAAAATTTCGAAAGATTTTGGCATTGGGCACAAGCCTTATTAATTATTTTTTTAATGATCACAGGTTTCGAAGTTCACGGCAGTTTTTCTTTAATGGGCTATGAAGAAGCAGTTTTATTTCACGATATTGCTGCATGGGCATTTACCGTTTTAATACTTTTTACTATTTTTTGGCATTTTGCGACTGGCTCATGTGAACACTATATTCCAAGTAATAAATTTGTAAAAGAGCAGATAAATTATTATATTATAGGAATATTTAAAGGAGCGCATCATCCAACAAAGAAAACATCTTATAATAAATTTAATCCGCTTCAAAGATTAACTTATTTTGGATTTAAAATTTTAATTATTCCAGTTCAATTTGTTACGGGTTTTATTTATATGTATTATATGTATCCAGAAAATCCTATAGATATTAAAAGTCTTGAAATCATTGCATTAATACATACATTTGGAGCTTTCCTTTTGATTGTTTTTATAATTGCACATGTTTATTTATTAACAACTAACGAAGAACCTAAAGAAAGCTTTATGGCAATGGTAACTGGTTGGGAAGAATTAGACATCGACCCAGAAGAAGAGCATAAACAACATATGCAATATGCAGTAGATAAAAGTACAGCTGGATATTATAGGTTAAATAATGAAGGAAAATTTATTGATGTAAATAGAGCTTGGTTAGATTTATATAAATGTAAAGATAAAAGTAATATAATTGGTAAACATTTTTCCACAACAAGAAAAAAAGAAGATTTAAAATCATTAGAAAATTTAATTTCTGATGTTTTGAAAGGAAAATCTTTTAAAGCAATACCTTCAGTTAGAAAGTGTTTTGATGGAAAATTTGCTAAGCATGTACTTTCTATTAATCCAACTTACGAAAATAATGAAATTATAGGTTGCGAAGGTTTTATTATTGATAATCCAGAAATATAAAATAAAAAAATATCAAAATATTATATTTTGATATTTTTTTTTAATTTTTAATGGCTACAACAAATATGAGAATTATTATCTAATTTTTTATCTATAAATAACTCTATGGCTTTGTCAATGTTTTTTTCTTTTGTTACGAAAACTTCTATTTTTTCCTTTTGGAAATCATTGTACAAACGTCTTCCCATACCACCAGCAATTACTACTTTACAATCTCCAAGAGCTTTAAAGATTCCAACATGACTATGATTATGACTGCCATGCTCATGAATTTCATGTTTTGCATGTCCAGTACATTTATTTTCTTTGTAAGATTTTTTTAAAATCTTATTGTTTTCTATTTCAAAAAATACAAAACCTTTTGTTCTGCCAAAATGAGCAGAAACTGTCTTATTATCGTTACTTGGAACGGCTATTTTCATCTTATTTTAAAATAATAAATTTTTAACAAATGTAATTATTATTTTTGTTTTAAACAAATTTTATTGGTATTTTTTTTAATAAAAAAAATATTTTATTCAAAAAATCAAAATATTAAAATATTTTTTCAAAATTCGTCCAAAATTTAATGATTTTTATTATAAAAAAATGCCGTTTTTTCAAAAAAATTTTCAAAATTCGTCCAAAATTTTAATGTTTTTTAATTTGAAATTAAAAAAAAATTTTTTCAAAAAAAGCAAAAAATTTTAATAATTTTAAATTATTAAAAAAAATTTTTGATGTAGAAACAGGAGATAAAAAAAACTCAAATGTTGTTTTTTTTTATATTAAAATTTTGGACAATTTTTTTCAAAAAATTTTTTTAAATTTAAATTTAAAAAACATTAAAATTTTGGACGAATTTTGAAAAAATTTTTTTTAAATTAATTTTTGAAATTATTAAACCTTATGCGTCATTACCAATGATTATTTTTTATATTTTCTACTGTTCAAGTTGGACGATGAGGCATGAGTGTGAAATTTTTTATAAAATTTACTCACACTTTTGCAAATGAAGTTTTATAAAAAAATCTAATGCAATTTTTTTTTTAATTATTAAAAAAAAATATATTATATTTTTTATTCTTCATTATAATAAATAATTTAGCATTTTTTTATAAATAAAATTTATAATTTATTATAACTATGAAAATAAAATTGAAAGGGCTATTTTTTGTTGTTGCTTTTACTATCATATCTATTTATGGATATGGGCAATGTGCTGATGAAACCAACATTTATAGCTTTACTTATAATGGTAATACTTATGAAATAGTTAAGGAAAACCAAAGTTGGACAAATGCCTCTTCTTGTGCTGTAGAAAGAGGTGGATTTTTAGCAGAAATTAATGACATTTCAGAGCAGAATGCAATTTTTTCTGAACTAAATACTAATGCTTCCATTGTAGTTTCAAATACAATTGCTCCTGATGGAGGAGGTGCTTCTTATGTTTGGATAGGTGGAAACGATTTAAATACCGAAGGAAATTGGCTATGGGACGGAGATAATGATAATATTGGCGAGCAATTTTGGTTAGGAAATTTCAGTGGAAGTTCAATTGGAGGACTTTATACTAATTGGGGAAGCAGTGGTTATGGAAGCGAACCAGATGATTATGGTGCTGGACAAGATGGTCTTGGTTTAGCAATAACAGACTGGCCTCTTGGTAATTCTGGGCAATGGAATGATATTAGTCATAGCAATAGTCTATATTATGTAATTGAATATAGTTCAACTTCTTTTATAATTTCTACAGACGTAAATTTGGCTGAAGCTGGTACAGTTTCTGGTTCAGGAACTTACAATGAGAATGAAACTGTGGAACTTACTGCAAATGCAAATGATGGATATAATTTTGTAAACTGGACAGAAAACGGAGTTGAAGTTTCTACAGATTTGGTTTATAGTTTTACAGTTTCAGAAAATAGAACACTTATAGCTAATTTTGAAATTCAAACTTTTGAAATTTTAGTAAATGTAAATCCAATTGTTGGAGGTACAGCTACAGGTGCAGGAACTTATAATTATCTTGAAACCGTAGAAGTTACAGCTGTCACAAATGATGGATATGATTTTGTAAATTGGACGGAAAATGAAATTGAAATTTCTACAGATTTACTTTATAGTTTTGAAGTTACTGAAGAAAGAACTCTTACAGCTAATTTTGAAACATCAATCGGAATTTTAGAATTGATGAATGATAAAAATTATACATTGTTTCCAAATCCAACTAATGATTTAATTAATATTAATTTCGATATATCTATTGATAAAAATATAATTGTTAATATAGTAGATATAAATGGTAAAACTGAGAAATTAGATATTATGAAAATAGAAAAAAATTTAATTCAAGTTAATGTAGAAGATTATAAAACAGGAATTTATCATCTACAAATTATTACAGATAATAACTTATTGAAAACTTTCAAAATCATAATTAATGATTAATTTATAAATATTATTTAAATTGTACGGTGTTTTTGCCGTACAATTTTATTTAAAAAAACAAGTTTTTTTTTAAATTAAAAAACATTAAAATTTTGCTGTTTTTTTTGAAAAATTTTTTTTAATTTACAAAAATATATTTGTAATATTTATTTTTTTCGCATAATTTTTTTACAATTTTCATAGATTTTATTTCGCTTGTTTGTATTTTTATTTTAAAATAAAGAGCAAATACCATATTATCAATATGATTTTTTAATACTTTAATTTTATCAAAATCAATCATTTCTAAATTTTTTAATTCTTCCAAAGAAAAAGCTGTATTTTTTAATTCCTGAAATTTTAATTTTAATAATTCAAAATTATTTTTAATTTCTAATTTATATATTTTTTGCTTTTTATAAAGCAATAAATTATTTTCTAATATTTCAATCTTATCAAATTTTTGAAGCATTATATTTTCAAAATCTATAAAATCAGAAAGCGTTTTATTTTCTAAATTTAAAATATCATTAGTTTTTTCTATAATTTCTGATTTTATATGATTATTTGAAAGGTTTATTTTAGGAATTCTAAATATTTCTTTTAAAGAACGTAATCCAAGCAAATATGATTTTTCATTTTCAATAGATAATAGCGATTTAAATAACCAATTATTTAATTGGCTATTTAATAATGAAAAAATAAATATTATTTCATTTTTATTATAAGATGCGATACAATATTCCATAAATTTAGGAAAGGTATTTTTATTTTCAACATAATAAAAACCACTTGGATTTTGATATCTCCAAATTATTTTATAATCTCTTTCTATTATTAAATTCAATCCTCTTGAACCTTGTGCTTTCTTAATTTTATTTTTGTTGCTAAAAAACATAAATTTTTTAACTTTATAATATGGTTTTTCTATTATTGGAATATTAAAAGCATCAGATTTATATTTATTTGATAAATCTTTTTTATTAATATTAACACTACCGTCTAAAATTAAATCATCATAATTTTTTAATTTTTTTCTATACTCATTAAATGTTATAGATTTTTTTTTGTATTTCTGAATAATTTTTATAAATTTTTCATCCTTAGTTATAAATTTCCAATTGTCAATATTCTTGTATAATTGACTTTGTAAAATCTCTTTTTTTATTGCGGTATTTTTATCAAAAAAATATTCTAATTTAGTATCAGTTTTCAAATTTAAGTAATTTTCTACTAATATTTTATGTTCTTTATTTGGTGTTTTTTTACTAATAATAAAAATAAGACTGGAAGTTGCGACAGATTTTTTTTGTTTCAAGCCTCTTCCGATAAACATATACCTTTCAAAAATTATTAATTTCTCTATGGTTGTATATTTTGCAATATGATAACGAATAACATCTAAATCTCCTGAAATTAATATTGTTTGGGGAATAATATAAGCCATTTTCCCACAATCTTTTAGTAAACCAAGTCCAAGAGCTATAAAAAAAGCATACAAATTTGGTTTTGGGGCGTACACTTTTCTACGTCCAGGAACAGTGTGAAGATTTACACCATAAATATTATTCATCAATATTTTTTTTGATTGAATAAATTGAGTAAATAAAATTTTTTGTTTTGAACAGCTATTATAATCTATATACGGCGGATTTCCAA
>JAOZVH010000325.1 GCA_029938235.1 Bacteroidales bacterium | reverse complement strand
TTATTTTTAATAAAAGAATTTTTATATTTCACAAAAAGGTTCCAAGAACCAAAAAAATTTTAAAAATTTTGTAAAATTTTAAATCCAATTATCAAAATATCATCTATTTGTTCTTTTTCTCCCATCCATTCTATTATAGTCGTATTTAAAATTTCCTTTTGAACTTCCATAGGTTCTTTATGTATTTCTAATAATAAATTTTTGAAACGTCTCCTCATAAATTTTCGTCCTTTTTTGCCGCCAAATTGATCCTGATAACCGTCAGAAAAGATATAAAAAACAGTATCATCTTTTAGAGGAATTTCATATCTTGCAAAAGGTTTATTTTTTAATTTCCCACTTAGCATTCCTCCGATTGGCATCCTATCACCTTTTAATTGTTTCAGCTCTCCGTCTTCAACATAAAACAAAGGATTTTTTGCTCCGGAAAAATAACAAATATTTTTTTCTTTATCTATGACACAAATAGCCATATCCATACCGTCTTGATTTGCTGTTTCTTCTTGTTTTAAAGATATATTTACTCCTTTATGTAAATTTTCTAAAATTTTTGAAGTGTGAGTAATTCCCTTTTGATTTACAATTTCATTTAAAATAGTACTGCTGATCATACTCATAAAAGCTCCGGGAACTCCGTGTCCAGTACAGTCCACAGCAGTAATAATTATTTTATTATCTTTCTCAGCCATCCAATAAAAATCTCCACTGACAATATCTCGCGGTCTAAACAAAATGAAAGAATCTGGCAAAAGAGATTTTATTTTGTTTTTCTGTGGCAAAATTGCCGCTTGTATTCTACTCGCATAACGTATACTGCCTTGTATATCTTCACTTTTTTTTCTAATTTCCGAATGTTGTTTTTCTATTTCATCTTTTTGTATAGTTATTTCGTCATTTTTATGAAGAAGTAAACTGTTTACTTCACGAATACTTTTATTCTTTTTCTCTATTTCTTTTTTCTGATATTTTAATAAAATTATTGCTTTTTTTTCTTTTTCTTTTGCCTTATACATTATAAAAGCAAGAATACCAACAGAAATTAAAACTATAAAAATTGATAAAATAACATAATTTTGTGTTTTCTGCTGCTCCCTTAGAACAGTATTTTCTTTTTCTTTTATTAGCTCTTGATTTTTTAACTCTTTATTTTCACTTTCTTTTTTTTGTATTTCATAATTTTTTTCTGAACTTTCAAGTTGATTTCTCATATCCTCATTGAAAGAGCTGTCTTTATATTCTATATATGAAGATAAGTATTCATAAGCTTTGTTATAATTATTTAAATTTTCATATATTTTTGATAAAATTTGAGATGATTCAGCAATAGAAGATTTTGAATTAATTTCTTTTGCAAGTCTGTAACTATTTTTTGCATTATTTAAGGCTTTTTCTAAAAAACCTTTTCTTAAAAATATCTTAGCTAATCTATGATAAGATGCTGATATACTATTTTTATCATTTAAATCTAATGATAATATTAGAGATTTATTAAAACAAATTAGAGAGCTGTCATAATTTGACATTTGTCTATAAATATCTCCCATATTTAATAAAACATCTATTTTTGTTTTTACTTCTTTGCAATTTATCAATGACAATTGGCAATAATCTAAACCTTTCTTAAATTTTTCTTTTTTTCTATAAATTGTAGCTATGTTTACATAAACCTGAGCAAGATGTTCTGTATTTTCATTTTTTTTTAATTCTTTTACGCTTTCCATATAAATTTCTAATGCTTTTTCATCCAGACCTTGATTTTCATAAATATTTCCTATATTATTTAATATTTTATATATTCCAAAAGCATTTTTCAATTTTTTTCTAAGTTCTAAAGCTTTAAAATAAAATTTCAAAGCTTTACTGTAAGTTCCTTCTTCCTGATAGATAATTCCAAGATTATTATAAGCCTTAGAAACTTCTACACTATCTTTTAATTTTTTCAAAATTACAAGACTACTTTCGAGGTAATTTATTGTTTCAAAATAATTTGCACTAAAATAACTTAAAATGGCAAGATTTTTATAAGATTTTGCTTCACCTTTTAAATAATTTATTTCTTGTGATAATTCCTTAGCTTGAATTGCATATTTTTTCGATTTCTCTTTTGAAAAGCGTCGATATTTTATTGATAATTTATTTAGAATGATTACTTTATTTGTATCTTTTGTTTTACTCAATTCATTTAATAAACTATCAATAACATTTTCTTGATTATTAAAAATTGAATAGGCTGATAAATTTGTTATTGAAATTAAAAATATTATTATATATAATTTTTTTATTATTCTCATAATGCAAAAATAATTTTTTATTGATAATAAATATTTGTTAAAAAACAAATATTGGATTTCTCTAAAATTTTAACATTTTTAGTGAAAAAAAAATTTTTCAATAAATCGTCCAAAATTTCAATTTTTTTAAATTTTAAATTGAAAAATATTTTTTCAAAAATTATCCAAAATTTTAATATTTTTTAATTTCAAAATAAAAAATTTTTTTTCAAAAATCGTCCAAAATTTTAATATTTTTTAATTTAAAATAAAAAAAATTTTTT
>JAOZVH010000324.1 GCA_029938235.1 Bacteroidales bacterium | reverse complement strand
TTTTCAGAAATTTAGAAGGAGAAAATAAAAAATTTGTTGCTGTTGATTTAAATTACGATGCAAACAGGAATGAATTGAACATTAGATCTGCCATAAGTGAAGCACAAATTAACAATTCTATTTCTGATTGTGATTTACCAAATCAAGAAATTCAATTTAAGAAATTTTTCTTAGAAGTAAGAGAAGTAACTGATGCTGTTACTGCTTCTTATGGAATAGAAGATCTTAGTTTTTACTGGAAAATAGATTTTTTTAGAGCACCTGATGCTAACCCTCATCTTGGAGATATTGCAATTCATATATCCGAAGAAACAAAAGATTCTATGCGTATTGTTATGGCAGCACATCCAAATCTCTTATCTGATGCTACTTATTTTGTTGTGGAACATTTAGCATGGAAACCACATACATATTTTGACCCATCATTAGGACATCCTTGTGAAATAGATAATATTTTAATAAATAAATGTTTTGCGGAAGATAGAGGAATAGAAGAATATACGGAATTACTATTCGATTATTATTACCCACTTACCGACAGAAGATTTTTGTATGCAACATCACCAACTCCTCTTATAAAAGTTGATTCTATTCCAAATTATGGAGTGATAAATTATTATGTACATGCTTCTTTCTTATATTTTGGAGAGGTATTTCCATTTCCAGAACCAGTTTATGCAGAAGATATTTTCTCAGATTGGAATGATATAGAAAACTAAATTTAAAAAATTATTTATGAAATATTTTTACTTATTTATTTTACTTTTTTATTTTTCTTCAAGTTTTTCACAGTTTGAAGTTATAATAGAAACAGAAGAAACTCCATTTTACTATATGTATGACCCACTTAGAATAATTGAAACAAATAATGGTAATTTATTCATAAGTCAAAAAAATTCTCCAGATCGTGTTTTAAGATTATACAAAATTGATAATAATGGAGAAGTTTTATTAACAAGTATTTTAGACTCAAGTAATTTTACATCTAATAATAATGTACAGTCTTCTCCTTTTCAAGACGATCATATTTTAATAATGGGGCAAGATAAAATTTATTCAAATAATCCATGTTTTATAGAATTAGATGAAAATTTAGAAATTCTTGAAAAGAATATTTTACCATTTCCAATGGCAAATCAAGATTCTATAAATTCATTAAATTTCATATCTTTTATGTTAAATAAAGACGGAAATTTAACTTTTAACACTAAAGTTTCTTATGAAAATTATAGTACTTCTGGTTCTATGCTTTACGAAATAGATATCCTTACTAAGGATACTTTAAAAACAACTACATTACCACTTCATACTAGTGATTTAAGTTTAAGTGACATCATACAAATGGATAATTATAAATATTATCTGCTTTCAGATACTGGACTTGATTATTACATTATAAAATTAGAAGAAAATGTTTCTGACATAAATTTTACATATCTAAATAGTATAGTAATGGAAGATATGGATGGCATTATATATCCAAATGGAGTAAAACGCCGTGCAAAAATATTAACAGATAGTACCTTTATTGTATCATTTTTAATGAATCGTTTTTTTGATGGGTCTTATCCACATTCAGATGATTTTTGTTTAGCTTCTATTATTCTAGACACAAATTTTAATGTTTTAAATGTTAATCATAGTTTTGATGATGATAACAATGATGTTAGAAATTGTATCAACAGAAATTTAGATTTTACAGATAAGAATAACATTTTTCAAGTTGGTGTTACTAATATTGATAGTATGCTTTTTGCAAATGCAAAAGGAGCAAATGCCATAATGATAAATATTATGGATGGTGAATTAAATTTAAAATCACAACATTTTTATGGTTATGATGGTATTTCTTGTTATGAAGCTGCTGATATGCTTGCTACTCAGGATGGAGGTTGTGCTGTTGCTTCTGTGCGTTATATTTATGAAAATTCAGTTCTTATTTATGGAAGCATACTTTTATCAATAGATTTACATCTTTTAAAAGTAAATGAATATGGAACATTAACACCTGTAGATAATGAAAAAGAAATTGAAAATTCAAGTATGAAACTTGCTTATTGTTATCCAAATCCGGCAAAAGATTTTTTTTATGTTCGCTATGGCGCTCATTTAAAAAATGTTTCTATAGAATTATTTGATATTTCTGGTAAAAAAGTTTTATACAGAAATTTAAATAAATCCTTATCAAAAATTGACATTCAAAATTTTAATTCAGGAAATTATATTTATAATATTTTGAGTGATAATAAAATCATTGAAAAAGGAAAAATAATTGTTGAATAAATTTTGGTCATTTTTGAAAAAAAAATTTTTTTATTTTGAAATTAAAAAACATTAAAATTTTGGACGATTTTTGAAAAAAATTTTTTTTTCATATTTTTATCATAAAAAAATTCTTCCATAAAAATGTTCTACAAAAATTTTTTCATATTTTTTCATAAAAAAATTTGCAATTGAAAAAAATGTTTCTTACCTTTGCCGAAGTAAATTACTTGTCGATGTCGATGTCGATGTCGATGTCGTCTTTCGATTGTGATTTTGTAATTTGTAATAATAATTA
>JAOZVH010000147.1:6382-8774 GCA_029938235.1 Bacteroidales bacterium | reverse complement strand
AACATTTTTCAATTTCAAAATAAAAAAAATTTTTTTCAAAAATCGTCCAAAATTTCAATGTTTTTTAATTATAAAAATTCATAAAAAATTGCCGTTTTTTTGAAAAAATTTTTTATTTACAATATTTATGTTTTACTGCTTTCAGAATTATATAAATTTTCTTCATATCATCAAAATATAAACCGTCTAAACCTTTTGAAACAAAATATTCATAATCACCATTTTCTAATTTTTCAAGAATTAAAAAGTTCCAATATCTACCAATTACATATCCTCCAACTATTTTATTTTTTTTATTTAAAGTTAATGCTGTCAGCATAGCAGCTAGAATCTGATATTTTGGATGTCCACTGAATTTAATTTCTCGTTTATATTTTTGTAGGAAAAAAATAAGGAGTTTTTGGTTCTTCTATTCCTGTTGCTACAAAAAAATCGGGATTTCCACTTATTGTCCAATTGTTTAATTTGCAAGTTATTGGATATTCATACCAATCTTTGGCTTTATTTATTAAGAATTTTACTTTATTTAAAATCTGACCTATAAATTTTACTGTTAATGTTTGTTCATTATAGCTGTTCAAATAAAATTTATTATCTTTTATTAATTTTTTCAAAAAAAGTTCTTCTTCTTCAAAGACTTCATATTTATATGAAAACCATTCGTCGAATTTACCTTCTTCGTCGGCTTGTTGAATATTTACAATCTTCATTAATTTTTCTAAGGTTGAATTTCTAAAATTTAATACATTCTCTTTTTCTTCTGATAACTTATATTCATTTTCCAGCCATTCTATAATTTTTTCTTTATCTGCAATTTTCATTAATCTTTTTATTTCTTTTTCCATAATAATTTTATTTAAAATAAAACAATAAATAATATAAAATATTGATACAATAATAATAAAATTTAATTAAAAAAATGTTGAAAAATTTGACGTTTTTTGAAAAAAAAATTTTTAATTATAAAAAAAATCGTAAAAAAAATTGCGTTTTTTTGAAAAAAAAATTTAAATTTGTTATTTAATAATTTTATGTATGAAAAATTTTTTAATTTGTTTTATTGTTTTATTTTCTGCGAATGTTTACTCTCAGAAAAAAGATAATTCGTATTTTAAAGAATACGAACCCGGTTTTTATCAAAATTCAATTTTGAAAGACATTAGGAATGTCAATAAAAAACTTGAAAAAGTTGAAATGACAAAATATTTCAAAGTTGATATGTCGAAAAAAAACCTGCCAAATAAAGTAGATTTTTATAAAAAAAATATGGTTTGGCATTTTCCTGTAATTTCACAAGGAAACGGCGGCAGCTGTTGGGCTTATTCTACGGTTTCTTTTTTAGAATCAGAAGTAAAAAGAATTAGCAATCAAGAAGTGAAAATTTCAGAACCTTATATAGTTTACTGGGAATATGTAGAAAAAGCAAGGGGTTTTATAAAAAAAAGAGGAAAATCTCTTTTTGATCAAGGCTCAGAAGGAAACGCAGTAACGAGAATGATGGAAAAATATGGTGCAGTTCCGTTGGCATCTTATACGGGTTTAAAAGATGGACGTAAATTCCATACTCACGAAAAAATGTTTAATGAAATGTTGTCATATTTGAAATCTGTAAAAAGAGCAAATGCCTGGAATGAAGTAGAAATAATTGCGACAATCAAAAGCATAATGAACACATATATCGGAACACCTCCGGAAGAATTTTCTTTTAAAGGAAAAAAATATACTCCAAAAACATTTTTAAAAGATCTTTTAAAAATTAAGCCGAAGGATTATATAGAAGTTTTATCCTACAAACAAGCAGCTTTTTATAAAAAAACTTCTTATGATGTTCCGGATAATTGGTGGAAAAGTGAGGAATATTATAATATTCCATTGGAGGAATTTATGAGTGTATTAAAAAAAGCAATTAGAAATGGTTACACAGTTAGCATAGGTGGTGATGTTTCTGAGGCTGGTTTAGACACAAAAACACAATGTGCAATTGTTCCAACTTTTGATTTACCATCTGAATATATTGACGATAATTCAAGACAATTTCGTTTTTCAAATAAAACAACAACAGATGACCATGGTATGCATCTTGTTTCTTATTTTGAAAAAGATGGAAAAGATTGGTATTTAATAAAAGATTCCAGTTCTGGTTCAAGAAATAATGATGAAAAATCTAAGGAATTTGGCTATTATTTTTTTAGTGAAGATTATGTAAAATTAAAAATGATGGGTTTTACAATTCACAAAGACGCATTAAAAGATATTTTAAAAAAATTCAAATAAAAATTACAATTTTTTTTAATTTGAAAATTCATTAAAAAAACGGCATTTTTAAAAAATGCCGATTTTTTTAATAAATTAAAACATTAAAAAAATGCCGTTTTTTTGAAAAAAAAATTTT
>JAOZVH010000147.1:0-6282 GCA_029938235.1 Bacteroidales bacterium | reverse complement strand
AAAAAAAAATTAAAAATTCAAATTTAAACCTAATAAATAAGTTCCTTTATTTCTGTCTGCAAAAGGAAATTCTCTTCTATTATCACCAAATAAATTTCTTGCATTAAAAAACATAGAATGATTTTTATAAAATTTATAATCAATTTTTAAATTGAAAATTATTTTTTCATTTATATCATAATCAAATAAATTCATTTCATCACTTGATTTATAAGAAAAATCTTGTTTCCCATAAAAATAAGTGTTTAAATTTATATAAAATTTTTTAATAGGATAAAAACTAAGATTAAAACCACCATAATAAGATGGAGAAGAATTATTTTCCATAGTTAATAATTCTTCTTCTTCCAAATCTTCATAAATTTCTTGTGAGTATTCGAATAAAGTTATTGGATTTACTCCTGTTAAAAATGTATTTTGAAAAGACGAAAATAATTTTAAAGTAAATTTTTTACTAAAAACAATATTTACACTTCCGGAAACTCCAAATTGGTGACTTTCTAATTGCACATTTTTAAATTTCTTTTTAACAACAAAAACAGTATCTTTAGTAATTTCGTCACTTCTAATATCAATAAAAGCAGTATCTATAATTGGAATAGAAAAATTATCAGTTTTTGAATAGAAAAATTCTATGTCTGTATAAATATTTGAACGTAATTTATTTCTAAAACCAATTTCATAATTTGTAGTTTTTAATAATTCTAAATCATTATTTCCATTTATATATATCTCAAAAGGAATAATAAGAATATTTTCAGATTCATCTATTAAAAAGGATTCAATTTCGCTAGTAAAAAAATTTGAATAAGTATCAAACATAAAAGGACTTTGATTTGCAGTAGAAATGGAAAAATGAATAAAATTATTTTTATCTATTTGGTAAGAAGACGCAAATTGCCAAGACGTTAAAGCATCTTCTATAATTTCTGTATAATCATCAATCATTTTTTTAAACCCAAAAGAAAAATAATCTACATTAAACTTATTATAAGTTTCTGCCCTCATACCAAGAACAAATCTTAATTTATCATCTAAAAATTTATAATCTGCTCTTAGAGTTAAAGCGGCAATTTTTATTTCGTGTTTACCATTTAAAAAACCACTTCTTCTTTTTATATTTTTTGTATATTTTTTATCGTCATAAAAAGAACTTTGAAAGTTTAATCCAGAATATAAAAAGAAATTTCCTTTATTAAAATTATAATCTATATCATAAGTAAAAGCATCTATGTCATATTTATATCCATCATAACCTTTGAAAACATCATAATATCCTTTGATTCTATTAATTTTAAAATTAAAATCCCATAATTTCATTTTAAAATCAAAATAATCTGTTCGAGATTCATTAAAAGAATACGGAGTAACATTATTTTCTATATAAATTGATTGCCATTTTGCATGTTGTATTCCAAAAGATAAATCTAATTTTATATTTTTATTAAAATTATAATATAAAAAAGCATTACTACCAGTTTGTTGTTTTGAATAATTTACATCTGGAAATATACTATATAAAGTATTTTTAACTCTTTGATAATGTTTTGGAAAAGAATCAGTTCCAATAACATAATTAGGCACACCATGAATAATTAAAGAATCTAAAGGCACTTCATGTTCTTCAGCAAAACAAAAATAATCTGTCTGAAAACGGTCGGCATTTTGAAAATTCCCAGATAAACGAGCACCAAATTTTTTACCAAATTTTTTACCCATTGAAATATTTAAAATATTTGCATTAGTGTTACCATTTTGAAAATTAACATTCAATTTTAGTTTTTTAGAATTTGATTTTTTTGTGATAATATTTATAACTCCAGTAACAGCATTTGAACCATATAAAGCACTGGAAGCACCTCTAATAATTTCAATTCTTTCAATATCAAAAACCCCTATTGGCAAAGCGTTCCAAAGAGTTCCACCTTGAAAATAATTATAAACTAATCTGCTATCTATCATAACAAGTGTTTTTGTATTTATAGAACTTGCTAATGTTTGTTCCATAGGAATATTATCTAATCCACGAATATGAACATCATAGTTGCCATTAGTTTTTTCTCTAACAATAATTCCCGGTGATAGTCTTAAAATCTCCGGAATACAAGTTGCTCCGGACTCTGTAATTTCTTTGGAAGAAATTACAGAAATTGAAAGCGGAGAAGTGAAAGACTCTTCTTTCTTTTTAGAAGAAATATATTGACTTGGATTTAATAACATTTTTTGAAATTCGGCAAGTGACATCTCCATTTTTTGAGATAACATAAGCAAAATTTCAAAATCTATATCCATCATATCATTATAATCCATATTCATAATATCATCTCTTGTGAAATTATTATAATCTATTTTTATAGTGTCTTCCTGAGATAAAGAAATTAAAAAGTTAAATAATATTAGAAAAATGAATAAAAAAAATTTTTTCATAATTTTTAATTTTTAAAAAATAATTTTTACAAATTTAAAAAAAAATTGTTTTTTTGAAAAAAAAATTTTAAAAAAATGGAACAGAAAATTTTAAATGTAGAATTGAATAAAGTTTTTAGAAAACAAAAGATCGTCCTTGCAAATTTGGAAAATTTTATTTATCAATTGAAGAATTTTTCTTTTAAAATAAATGAAAATGAAAGTGAAGAGCATTTGAAATATTATATGCGTGATTTTTTAAAAAAGACTTTTTATAAAGAAAACGAAATAAATACAAAAGGAAATTTTGATTTTACAATTAATGATGAAAATAAAATCGCTGTAATAATAGAAACGAAAGCACCAAAATCAAAAAATGAAATGCTGACAAAAGATAATTTCAATGTAAAATCTATGTATCAAATTTTATTGTATTTCTTGCAAGAACGAATAATTCATGAAAATAATGATATGAAAAATATTATAGTTACTAATTTTTATGAATGGTTTATTTTCGATGCTAATGATTTTGAGAAATTATTTTATGAAAATAATGAACTAAAAAAAGAATTCTTAGATTGGAATAATAATAAAAAAACATCGAAAAAAACAAATTTATTTTATAAGGAAATTGCTCCAAAATATATTAAAAATATAAATGACAAATTGAAATTTATACATTTTTCAATAAAAAACTTAAACACAAATATTGAAGAAAATCAAAAAGAACTTCTTTTTTTATATAAAGTATTTTCTCAGGAATTTATATTAAAAAAATCTTTTGCAAACGACAGCAACAGTTTAAATGAAGAATTTTATTTTGAATTACTGTATATTATTGGTTTGGAAGAATGCAAAAAAAATGGAAAAAAAATTATTCAAATAAAAAAAGATAAACAATATGCTTCTTTGATAGAAAATACAATTTCTATAATTAAGATGGAAGATCTGCTGGAAAAGGTAGAAGACATAGACGAATATGGAGAGACAAAAAAAGAACAAATTGAAAATATTGCTTTGGAGTTAAATATTTTATGGATAAATCGTATAATTTTTTTAAAACTTTTAGAGGCTCAATTGCTTGGTTATCACAATAATGATGAGAATTATTCATTTTTAAATTCTGAGAAAATAGAAGATTTTGACGAATTAAATGAATTATTTTTTGAAGTTCTTGCGAAAGAATTAGGAGAACGTTCATATTATTTAAAAGAAAAATTTAAAAATATTCCACATTTGAACAGTTCACTTTTTGAAATTTCAAAATTAGAAAAACAAGTAATTAGAATAAATTCTTTGAAAAGCAGATTAAAATTAGATTTATTTCATAAAACTGTTTTAAAAGAAAATTTTTCCAAATTACCAATTTTAAAATACATTTTTAAATTTTTAAATTCTTTTGATTTTACAAGTTCCGGAGCCGAAGAAATTCAAAAAGAGCAGAAAAATTTAATTAATGCTGCTGTTCTCGGTTTAATTTTTGAGAAAATTAATGGTTATAAAGAAGGTTCTTATTTTACGCCGGGTTATATTACTATGTATATGAACCGCGAAACCATAAGAAATCTTGTTTTTCGAAAGCTTTCTGAGCATTATAAATTCAAAAATTTATCAAGTTTTAATGATTTAAAATATAAAATAGAAGGTAGGAATAAAGCAAATGAAATAATAAATAATTTAAAAATTTGCGACCCATCTGTTGGTTCTGGACATTTTCTTGTTTCTGCTTTAAACGAAATTATTGCAATAAAATCTGAGTTAGGTATTTTACAATATAGAAATGGAAATCCGATAATTCATTATAAAATAGAAGTTGAAAATGATGAATTAATTATTACAGATAAATATACCGAAGAAATTTTTGAATATAATCTAAGTAAAAAAGGGAATTTTATTGATTATAAACAAGAATTACAAATTGCGATTTTTCATGAAAAGGAGACATTAATTGAAAATTGTTTGTTTGGTGTTGATATAAATGCTAATTCTGTGAATATTTGCAGACTAAGATTGTGGATAGAATTATTGAAAAATTCTTATTATAAAGAAAATTCACATTCAAAGAAATTAGAATTACAAACATTGCCAAATATTGATATTAATATAAAAAAAGGTAATTCTCTTGTTTCCAGGTTTTCTTTAAACGGCTCTGATATGAAAAATTTAAACCGTGCTTCTTTACAAAGAATTAGAAAAGCAACAAAAAAATATAAAGAACAAGTGATTTTATACAAGTCAATTACAGATAAAAGGACAAAAAAAAATATTGAAAAAAACATTGAAAATATCAAAAAAAAATTTTTAGATTTTTCAAACCCAAAAGATGGAGATTTTATTTATTTGCAGAAATTAAAAAAAGAACTCTTAGAAGTTCAGGGGAGAAGTCCGGCTTTGATGACAAAAGAAGAAAAAAAAATATGGAAAAATGATATAAAAAGACTGTTAAAAGAACTTAATAAAGCAGAAAAAATTTATCAAAAAAAACAAAGTGAAATTTATTTAAAAGCTTTTGAATGGCGTTTCGAATTTCCTGAAGTTCTAAATGAAGATGGAAGTTTCGAAGGTTTTGATATTATTATTGGAAATCCACCATATATAGAATTTAAAAGTATAAATAAAAAATATAAAAAATTTTTCAAAGAAAATTTTAAAACTGCAAGAGGAAAATATGATGCATATATTATGTTTTACGAACTTTCATTCCTTTTGTTGAAGGAATCTGGTTTAAGTGCATTTATCACACCAACGAGATTTATGATAAGAGATTATGGAAAAACTTTGAGAAAGTTTATTTCTAAAAATTACACTTTGATAGAGTTAATTGATTTTTCAGATATACAAGTATTTAATAAAGCAACAAATTATACAGGAATTTTTATTTTACAAAATAAAAAAACAGTTTCTAAGAATTTTAAATACTTGAAACAAAATGAAAAAAATAATTTATTAAATCCAACTTTTGAACTTATTAATAATTCCATATTAAAAAATGATAAATGGAATTTCAAAGGTAAAAAAATAGATACTATTATAAATAAAATTAAAAAAGGTAATCCAACATTAAAAGACTTAGTTTTAAGAATAAATTCAGGAATTTCTACAGGAAAAGATAATGTTTTTGTAGTAAATAAAAAATTTGTTCTCAAGCGAAATTTAGAAAATAATTATTTAAAACCTTTTTTAAAAGGCAAAGATATTGATAGATACAAATTAAGTTGGTCTGAAAATTATGTAATTTATCCGTATGATAAAAATGGGAAAGTTATAGGTGAAACAGAATTTAAAAAAACATCACCAAATATCTTTAAATATCTTTTAAAAAATAAAAAATTATTATCAGGAAGAGCATATTTTGATAATTCAAATAAAAAATGGTATGAATTATGGAACCAAAGAAAACCTTCTACTTTTGAAAAATTTAAAATTGTTACGCTTGATAATGCTTCTAAAAACAGTTTTGTTATTGATAATTCTAATTTTTATGCAACAACAACAGTTTATTCATTTTCTGTTTATGATGAAAATTTAATCTCAAATTATTATCTTCTTGCTATTTTAAATTCTAATGTTTTAAATTATTTTCATAGGCAAAATTCCATACCACAAGCAAATGGTTTTTTTAGGTATCAGGCTTTTTTGATTAAAAATATGCCAATAATAATTGCGAACAAAGAAATTCAAGATATAATTTCAAAAAAAGTAAAAAAAATAATTGAATATGAAAATCTCAACGTAAATTTTAATAATATTCTGGAAGAAATAAACAAAATAGCTTATAAACTATATGGTTTGACAGAAAATGAAATTAAAATTATAGAAAATGAAACAATTTAATTTATATGAAATTCATAAAAATTTGCCGTTTTTTTGAAAAAA
>JAOZVH010000146.1:1581-8778 GCA_029938235.1 Bacteroidales bacterium | reverse complement strand
TATAAAAAACTTTTTTCAAAAAAACATTAATTTTTTGGGTTTGTACAGGTTGAAATTTTTTTTCAAATTCGCCCAAAATTTTAATATTTTTTAATCTCAAAATAAAAAAAATTTTTTTTCATAATTCATCCAAAATTTTAATATTTTTTAATCTCAATTAAAAAAATTTTTTTTCAAAATCGTCCAAAATTTTATAATTTTTAAATTTCAATTAAAAAAAATTTTTTTTTAAAATCGTCCAAAATTTTATAATTTTTATTTCAATTTTTTATTTTTTTTGAAAAATTTGAAAAAAAAATATCCATAAATTAAAAATTTATGGATATTTTTTTTATTTTAAAAAATTATTATAGAATTATTTTTGCGTTTACAATTTTATTATCAGAATAAAATTTCACAAAATAAGTTCCGCTTTTCTGAGCAATATCTAATTTTATTAGAGATTTTTCATTTAAAAGTTCTTCGAAAACTTTGCGTCCAGCAATGTCATAAACAATAACATTTGCTTTTTCAAAAGGATTATCTATGTAAATATTTTTTTCGTAAGAATAAATTTTTACAGATTTTTCAGCAATATTTTCAAGATTTTCATTAGAAAAATGTAAAACAAAACGATCTTCAGAATCACTCTTTTTAGAATTAAATTTGTAATTTTCTAAATTCTTAATTTCGCCCGTATTTTTATCTTCAATAAAAACATTCTTAGAATTCAAATTATTTTCTGTAACTTCAATAGAAAATTCACCATGTTCGCCAGCAATAAAATGCAACGGAATGGAAATATTTTCATCTTCAGAAAATAAATTATTAATGGAAGTTTCAAAATTATCCTCAGACATTGTAAATAAATGTGGTAATTCCTCATTATCCTCAAAGATCTTATCAGTGTTCTCTGCTTCAGAAATAAAATCATTTAAAATAATTACCGTTTCATCAGAATAATTTTTTCCAGTAACTTTCAAACGTAAAAGATTACTTATAAAGTTTATTTTTTTATCAACATTTTGATTTATTTCTTGATGAACACGAGCAGATTTTTTTACGGTTAAAGAAGGATTATTTCTACTAGCTTTTACTATAAAACCACACATTGCTGGAATAACTCCATCAATTCTTCCGTTAGTTCCGGTTTGATTTGTTGGATTCCAAGAAGATAAACGACCTAATGCTTCACTCCAAATATAAACTGAAGAACGAAGATTTGGTCTTTCCCAACCTTCTGCTATATCCCAATCTATTGCACAAGGATAAGGATTTCCTGCCAAAGCAGAACGCCTTTTACGTAGAGGTGCAGAAAGAATATATGTTTCATCATTATTAAATGTTCCATCAAAAATAACTGTTTGAGCATTTACATTTCTAATGTCATAGCCACGTCCTATTGCCATGTTTTCATTATTTGCTTCGGTATTTCTTCCATTTTCCAATTTTAGAATTTTACCACCATCAGCAGCAAATTGGAAATTTGAAGTATTAAAAACATTAGAAATAGGTTTAGAAATGTAAAATTTTCTATATGTAGAATGTTGAGTTGTAACTTCAGATTTCATACTTCCATTATTAATAATTAAACCGTTAACAATTAACGAACCAGATGTTTTTGATAATTCACCATTATCATCTCTTATTGCTGAATTTAAATAAATTCCACCGCTTTCATTAATTGTTAAATCTTCAGAAATAGTACTTGTTCCACCTGCTTGGATTTCTATATTACCGCCACTTTCAATAATTATTTCTGCCACATCAAAATTATGTCCATTAGGAACGATAATGTTTCCACCATCTGCAATAGTTATAACACTCTCTTCATTAAATGGATTTGGTTGACTTTCTCCAATTGTAAAAGTTCCATTAATTTGAACATCATCACCTGTCTCAGGAGCTTCTGGTTGCCATTGTGTTCCATCCCAAACAAAATTAATCGCTTCACCTGATAATGCTATTGTTTTGGTTTCGTCATCATTTGTAATTGTTAAAACTTTACTAAAACCATTATCAACAACTTCTGTAGGAGCAAATTTCACAGTAATTGTTATAAAACTTGCTTCTTCACCTTCTGCTTTCGCTTCTATATTTACAACTGTAAAATTAACAATTGAAAACGGAGATTCAACAGAAATATTTGTAACTTCTAAAACATAATTACCTACATTTGAAATTGTAAAAGTTTCTTCTTTCTCTGTATCAATCGTAATAATTCCAAAATCTATACTTGTTTTCGAAACAGAAATATCCGGAGCCAAAGCCGTACCTGTCAAAGAAACTACTTTTTCTTCGTCATTATTCGTAATTGTTAAATTTCCTGTAAAATCACCATAATTATCTGATAAAAATTTTACAGTAATATTTGTAGAACTTTCAGCATTAATGATTAATGGCGAGCTTTCACTCGGAAGGTTTTCTATGGAAAAATGTTCGTCACTAAAATTGAAATTTGTAATTACTAAATCAATATTACCATTATTTGTAATTTCTAAAGTTCTATTTGTTTCAATTTCAACATTAGTATTATCAAAAATTAAGTTTTCCGAAACAGAAATATCTGGAGCCAAAGCTGTTCCTGTCAAAGAAACTACTTTTTCTTCGTCATTATTTGTAATTGTTAAATTTCCATTAAAATCACCATAATTATCTGATAAAAATTTTACAGTAATATTTGTAGAATTATTAGCATCTATTGTTAATGGCGAATTTACACTCGGAGGATTTTCTATGGAAAAATGTTCGTCACTAAAATTGAAATTAGTGATTACTAAATCAATATTACCATTATTTGTAATTGCTAAAGTTCTATTTGTTTCAATTTCAACTGGAGTATTATTAAAAATTAAGTTTTCCGAAACAGAAATTTCTGGAGCTAATGCTGTTCCTGTCAAAGAAACTACTTTTTCTTCGTCATTATTTGTAATCGTTAAAGTCTTAGAAAAAGCCTCAAAATTATTCGTTGTCGTAGGAGCAAATTTTACAGTAATTGTTATAAAACTTGCTTCTTGACCTTCCTCTTTCGCGTTTATATTTTCATATGTAAAATTTAAAACTGAAAACGGTGATTCAACAGAAATATCTGTAATTTCTAAAATATCATTACCTAAATTTGAAATTGTGAAAGTTTTTGTATCTTCTTCATCAAGATTAGTATTTTCAAAAGTAATGGCAGTTTCCGAAACAGAAATTTCTGAAGCTAAAGCTGTTGCTGATAATGCAATTTCTTTTTCTTCATCATTATTCGTAATTGTTAAATTTCCATTAAAATCACCATAATTATCTGATAAAAATTTTACATTAACATTTGTAGAACTTTCAGCAGCTATTGTTAATGGCGAGCTTTCACTCGGAAGGTTTTCTATGGAAAAATGTTCGTCACTAAAATTGAAATTTGTAATTACTAAATCAATATTACCATTATTTGTAATTTCTAAAGTTCTATTTGTTTCAATTTCAACATTAGTATTATCAAAAATTAAGTTTTCCGAAACAGAAATATCTGGAGCCAAAGCTGTTCCTGTCAAAGAAACTACTTTTTCTTCGTCATTATTTGTAATTGTTAAATTTCCATTAAAATCACCATAATTATCTGATAAAAATTTTACATTAACATTTGTAGAACTTTCAGCAGCTATTGTTAATGGCGAGCTTTCACTCGGAAGGTTTTCTATGGAAAAATGTTCGTCACTAAAATTGAAATTTGTAATTACTAAATCAATATTACCATTATTTGTAATTTCTAAAGTTCTATTTGTTTCAATTTCAACGGGAGTATTATCAAAAATTAAACTTTCCGAAACAGAAATATCTGGAGCCAAAGCCGTACCTGTCAAAGAAACTACTTTTTCTTCGTCATTATTCGTAATTGTTAAATTTCCTGTAAAAGCATTAAAATTATTTTTTGTTTCTGGAGAAAATTTTACAGTAATTTCTATAGAACTTGCTTCTTGATCTTCCAATTTGGCATTTATATTTGCAGATGTAAAATTAACAACAGAAAACGGAGATTCAACAGAAATATTTGTAACTTCTAAAATATCATTACCTAAATTTGAAATTGTGAAAGTTTTTGTATCTTCTTCATCAAGATTAGTATCATCAAAAGTAATTGAAGATGGAGACACTGAAATTTCCGGACTTGGAGGTTCTCTAAAATCAAAATATGGATAGCCGTCATTGGTTGTACCATTCGCATCTATCGCCCAAATGTAATCAAAATCCCAAGCTTCATCTCCTAAATCTGTAGTAAAAGTAGATTGTAACTTCATTTCGGCAGTGTTTTTGCCTGTGCCGAGACCATTATCTTGCGAATAAATATCTGTATTCCAAAAAGAACTTGTTATGGTTCCATTATCATTCTCTCCCACAAGACCGCCGACATTATTTTGTCCTGTTACGCTTCCTAGTGAATAAGAATTGCTGATGGTTAAATTATTTTTCCCCACAAGACCACCGACAGAAATTGTTCCATTTACGCTTCCTCTACTATAAGAATTGGTGATGTCTCCATAATTACTTCCCACAAGACCACCGAGAAAACCTTCTCCTGTTACGCTTCCTATACTATAAGAATTACTTACTGTTCCATTTACAATATATCCAACAAGACAGCCGACATTATAAGATCCTGTAATATCTGCATTAATTACACCAAGATTTTCTATTTTAGCATCTGCAGTATTTACAAAACCAAACAAACCAATAAAGTTAGTATTTGGACGATTGATAAATAAATTAGAAATCGTATGCTCTTGTCCGTTATATGTTCCTGTAAAAGCATTATTAAAATCGTATCCAATTGGTGTGAAACCTGCTCCGTAATCTAAAAGATTGGTAGTTGAAGCATCAATATTCTCTGCAGTTTGGATATAATGTTTATCCCAATGGTCTGAATTTTCAGATAACCAAATAAGATTTCCTAAATTTGCAATTTGGTAATAAGTAACATCATCTATTTCAGTTGTTGAAGGTTCTTCTGCAACTGGTGGTTCAGGTGCTTCTCTAATATCAAAATGAGGATAACCATCATTAATATTCGCATCTATCGCCCAAATGTAATCAAAATCCCAAGCCTCATCTCCTAAATCTGTAGTAAAAGTAGATTGTTGTTGCATTTGCTCAGTGGTTTTGCCTGTGCCATTATTTTCTAATGATGGATTGATTGTTGTGTTCCAAAAAGAATTTGTTATTGTAGCTATATTATTTCCAAAAAAACCGCCTTTTATCGTTCCTACTACAAATACATTGCTATAAGAATTTATGATGCTTCCATTATTCTTATTCTTCCCAACAAAACCACCTATATAAAAACTCCCTGATACAGAACCTATGCTATAAGAATTAATTATAAATTTACCATTAATTCCAACAAGACCACCAACAGAAAATGTTCCATTTACGCTTCCTGTGATATAAGAATTGCTTATGGTTTCATTATTAATTCCAACAAGACCACCAACATTTTTTTTTCCTGTTATATTTACATTAATTAAACCAATGTTTTCTATTTTAGAATTTTCACCATCTACATAACCAAACAATCCAACATAATCAGTATTTGAACGATCGATAAATAAATTAGAAATTGTATGTCCTTGACCGTCATAAGTTCCTGTAAATTTTGTACTTTGATTTCCAATAGGCGTGAAACCTTTGCCGTCATCTAAAAGATTAGTAGTTTCAGCATCAATATCCTCTGCAGTTTGGATATAATGCTTATTCCATTTATCTGTTTCTTCTGTTGGATTTTCCACATTTTGAGATAACCAATAAAGATTATTCAGATTTGCAATTTCATAAGGATTTGCTTCTGTACCGTCTCCTTGTGTAGGTTCTTCTGCTACTGGTGGTTCAGGTGCTTCTCTAATATCTAAATGAGGATAACCGTCATTGATTGTACCAGTTTCATCTATCGCCCAAATAGTTGCAAAATCCCAATCTGTAAAAGTAGATTGTAACTTCATTTCGGCAGTGGTTTTGCCTGTGCCGAGACTGTTATCTTCTGCATAAATATCTGTATTCCAAAAAGAATTGGTGATGGTTCCAGAACTACTATTATATCCTACAAGACCGCCGACATTAAATTGTCCTATTACGCTTCCTGTGCTATAAGAATTGGTGATGGTTTCAATATTCCATCCTACAAGACCGCCGACATTATCATTTCCATTTACGCTTCCTGTGCTATAAGAATTGCTGATGGTTCCTCTATTATATCCCACAAGACCGCCGACCTTTATATTTCCATTTACGCTTCCTTGTAAATAAGAATTGTTAATGGTTCCATTATAATTATATCCCACAAGACCGCCGACATCATTATTTCCTGTGATATTTGCATCAGTTACACCAAGGTTTTCTATTTTAGCATTTTCATCATTTACATAACCAAACAAACCAACATAATCAGTATCTGGGCGATTAATAAATAAATTAGAAATCGTATTTCCTTGTCCGTTATATGTTCCTGTAAAAGGATTATTATAATCTTCTCCAATAGGCGTGAAACCTTTGCCGCCATCTAAAAGATTAGTAGTTTCAGCGTCAATATTTTCTGCAGTTTGGATATAATTGTAATTCCAACGATTTACATCTTCAGATATCCAAATTAAATTTCCTAAACTTGCAATTTGATAATAAGTAACTTCTTCTATTTCAATTGTTGAAGGTTCTTCTGCTACTGGTGGTTCAGGTGCTTCTCTAATATCAAAATAAGGATAGCCGTCATTGATTGTACCAGTTTCATCTATAGCCCAAATAGTTGCAAAATCCCAATCTGTAAAAGTAGATTGTTGCTTCATTTCGGCAGTGGTTTTGCCTGTGCCGAAACCGTTATCTGTAGTATAAATATCTATATTCCAAAAAGAATTGGTGATAGTTCCATTATTATCATATCCCATAAGACCACCGACATAATTGGGTCCTGTTACGCTTCCTGTACTATAAGAATTTGTGATGGTTCCATTATTATTTCCCACAAGACCGCCGACATTAAAATTTCCATTTACGCTTCCTGTGCTATAAGAATTGGTAATAATTCCATTCATATTGAATCCCACAATACCGCCGACAGAATTATTTCCATTTACGCTTCCTGTGCTATAAGAATTGGTAATGGTTCCAAGATTATACCCCATAATACCGCCGACATTATAATTTCCATTTACGCTTCCTGTGCTATAAGAATTGGTAATGGTTCCAAGATTATAC